>DATJLP010000019.1:0-8359 GCA_035509375.1 Candidatus Acidiferrum sp. | reverse complement strand
CGCGTCCGCCTTGACGAACGCTATCGCATATCCAGTTATGGATCTCCATGCAGAGAAGCGCATGTGCAGCATGTAGCCGCTGAGCGTCGCCACGTCTATGGAGCTGGTCCGCTGCTGCTTTTCGTTGGATGTCCTCACATCCGCCTCGAACCCCTCCTTCTGCTTTCCCCCGACTATGTCGGTTATGCTCTTGCCGGTCATTATGCCCTTGTCATAGCCGAGCAGGCGCTCGAAGTTGTCGGTGGCTCCTAGTATGTTCATTGCAGGGTCTGTGAAGACAACGAAGGCGTCGTCGCTCATAGATATTGAGTGGACCGCGTCCCTGAGCGTCGAGACGTCGGAGATGTCCTGCAGCGAGATGTAAATGAGGGTATCGCTCACCTTGCTTGTTGAGATCGAGTATGTCCTAGTGTTGCCATTTACGTCGATCGGCACCGCGCTCTCCGATCCCTTTGATGCAGAGGCTATCATCCATCCGTAGTCTATGCCGAGCGCGTCCTTTATGCTGCCGCCCTGTTGGATCCTGAAGGTCTTTATTGCAGCCTTGTTCGCCTTGATTATCACGCCGCCAGATGAAACAAGCATCTGCGGGCTGCTGCTGTTGAAGACCGCATCGAAGTAGTCGGCAAGCTTCGTGCTCCTTGAGTGCTCGGCCTTGTAGGCCATCGCGAACCCCATGAGAGCCGTGCCAAGGGATATTCTTCCGATCAGCTCGGCCGTGAACCTGTTCTCAGACCTTGAGGCGAGCTCGAGCACCGAGGTGACCTTCCCCTCGACCATTATTGGTATGACGGCGTAGCTCCTGTAGCCGTTGTTGTTGTACCACAGCAACTCCGGAAACTGGGAGTATTCGCTAAGGTTGTTGTCAACATAGTACTTCCTTGTTGAGAGGATGTGGCTGTTCATCGCCGACCTCCCCTCGTCGCTTATCTCCTTTATCGCGACATTCTCAATTCCAAATGAGTCCTTTATCAGCTCTGCAAAGTATCTCACAATATCTTCTTTGGATGAGCTGCTGCCGGTCAGCGATGTCAAGCTATCCAGGAATCTGTTCGTCGGAAGGTCATCCATCGTCATCATTTTGCGCGGAAGGTAACCCCTTGGTATCTGGTTATGCCTAGTTGTATACCTAATTATGTGGAAAGTATTAAAATACAAATTTGAATTATAGGATTGGTGGAAGAGATGGGAAGGGGAGGTCCTCAGGGGGACGGCCTCTTGAAAAAGGCCGTTCGGGATTTCGAACTAGCTAGAAGGTACAAGGACGCGAAGGAACTTGTGACAGCCTCTCTCCTCTACAACAGCGCAATAGAGAGGGTGCTGAAGGCACTCGTCATTGCGAAGACCAGAAAGAATCCGCCGAAGAGCGCATCGATAAGCTATCTTGCAACGCAGGCAAGGCTTCCCGCAGAGATCCATGAGGAGATAATCTCTCTGGAGGATGAGGCTTCGGAAATGATGGAGGAGGAGCTGGAGATAGAGAAGGCCGAGGAGGACACAAGGAGCGCAAAGATGTACAACGAGTACAACAAGGTGCTCGACAAGGGCAGCGTGGTGAGAAGACTTATAAGCTACGCAGAGGCAAACAAATAAGCAGGTTCGAACAAACAGGCAGGTGTAGCAGAGATTCTGCCGGCTGATTGCATGAAGATAAAAGAGCTATTTAAAGGAGTGTACAGCATAGACGGAAGGCTGGCGACGAAGAGCATAGCTCCCGGGAAGAAATCCTACAGCGAGGAGCTCGTAATTGTCAATAAGGAAGAGTACAGGATGTGGAATCCTTACAGGAGCAAGCTTTCGGCGTCGATATCAAACGGGCTGAAGCACTTCGAGTTTGAAGAGGGAAGCAGCGTGCTCTACATCGGGGCGGCGACTGGCACAACTGCAAGCCACATAAGCGACATAGTGAAGAGCGGCAGGGTCTACTGCATAGAGCTGTCTGAGAGGAACATGCGCGAGCTGGTCGAGGTGTGCGAAGACCGGAGGAACATGCTTCCTATATTGGCAGACGCAAGGATGACGGAGACGTACGACATGGTGGTCGAGCCGTGCGACGTGATCTACCAGGATGCTTCTGCAAGGGAGCAGGCGGAGATGCTGAAGAAGAACTCGATGTTCCTCAAGAAGGGAGGGTATGCCTACTTTATTATAAAATCGCAGAGCGTAGATGTATCGAAGGATCCGAAGGATGTGTTCAAGAGCGAGCTCGCGCTGCTGGAGGACGAGTTTGAGGTCCTTGAGAGGGTAAGGCTGGAGCCGTATGACAAGATGCACCTCTTCGTTGTGATGAGGAAGAAATGATGCTATGAATATGGAAGGATATGCGAAGGCGCTGGAATACGCCGAGAAGAACGGCAAGCGGTTCATGTGCAGGTACTGCGGCAATGTCAGCATTGCCGTGGGGCAGGCTGCGGTGTGCCAGAACTGCGAGCTTCCCGTTTATACGGAAGAGGCGAAGATGAAGGAAAGAGAACCGCAGACCTTCGCCTTGATCAGCGACATAAAAGAGAAAATGGATTCTGGAAATTACGATGCTGCCATGGCGGCCTACGATTCAGCGTACAAGAATGGAAGCGATGCCGGATACCTTTACGCCGAGGCGCTGCTCTGCATCAAGCAATCCAACGCCCAGATAGATTCGATAAAGTACGATAGGAAGGGCTTCATGGACGAGAATACAGCGATGAGGGACAACGCCGCAAAGCTCGCCTCAAAGGCGAAGGCCCTGATGGAAGCGGCGATAAAGGCGTCTGAGCCGCACATGATGGAGGAGAGGCCCCCGCTGCCATCTGTCTATCTCACATTCCTCTGCAACATGAAGCTGATGAACCTCAGGGAGGCGAACGACGCCCTCCAGAAGCTGAACAAGATAGACAGCTACCTTGGAATGTACGGGAAGATGATGCTCGACCTCAACCTTGGAAAGCAGGAGGAGGCCATTGCCGACGCGGAGAGCATACTGAAGCCTGAGCGCTTCTCAGCCAACGCGCTCTTCTACATAGCGCTTGTTCTCTTCGACAAGAGAAAGTACAAGGAATCGAAGGAGATGGTGGAGCTTGTCAGGAAATACATTCAAGGGAGGGAGATCGACACCCTCTCGAGCGAGATAGAATACGCGACGAATGTTTAGTCACTTCGATATGAAGATGAACTGCATCTTCTTCTTGTCGTCAAGTATGCAGTAGCCGAACCTCTCGAACTGGACTATCTCGTGATCTGATAGCCTCTCAACGTAGCCCTCCGCATATCCTTCTATGGTCTTGAGGCTGTCGGGATTCACGCTCCCGTCTTTGCCGAGAAGCGGCCCAGGAACAAGTATTTTGCACTTTGCATTGTTTCCCGCAGGGACCCATTGTATTATCTTGTCGTTGGAGCCCGCCCGGGCCTCTTCAGCGGTGATCTCGGAGGCGCCCTTTGCGGTTATCTTTATGTCAATGAAGTCCTTCAGCCTTACGCCATCGCCATTTTTCAAAGACCTGGCATCGCTGCCGCTTATCAGGAAATTTCCATCTGAGGTGTACTCCCTGTTTCCAAACTCCCCGCTTGGAAGCAGCTTCATGCTGACCTTCCTGTTCTTTGCTCCCTTCACAACAAGCTTTACAGGGTCGTCAACAAAGAAGAGGTGCCATGCGAACCCGTTTATTATCTTCCTGTTTTCTGCGAGCAGCATATCGAACGGCACGGCGCTGTCCGTCTTTGTCATTCCCATCTTGAGGGTGAAGTTCCTTATCGCCTCGGGCATTATGCCCCTCCTTTTCAATGCTATGAGGGTCATCAGCCTTGGGTCGTCCCATTCTTTTATTATCCCATCAGTCAGCAGCTTCCTTATCTCCCTTTTGTGGGTTGTGTAGCCGTTGATGTTCAGCCTGGAGAAGGGCACGATCTTCGGAGCCCTCAATTTCAGCGCATTCAGTATCTTCGTGTCGAGCTCGTCCCTGAGCTCATACTCCTTGCTCCTCATTACGTGCGTTACCCCCCTTATAGAATCCATTATCGGGGCTGCGAGGTCGTATGTTGGCCAGGCCCTGTACTTGCTGCCCTGCCTGTAGTGCCTCTCGCTCTTTATCCTCGCTATTATGGGGTCTCTCAGCGCCGTGTTGTCCGCCTTCATGTCCCCCATGAAGCGGAGCGCCGCCTCTCCGTCCTTGTAACCTCCGCTTAGCATCTTTTCGAACTCAGAGGCGTTCTGCTTTGGGGTCTGGGCCCTATGCCTGCACTCCTGCATCTCCAGCCTCTCTTTCTTCATCGTCTCCTGGTCGCAAAGGCAGACATAGGCGTTGCCGTCCTTTATCAGTTTCTTTGCATGGACGTATATCTCGTCAAGGTGGTCGCTTGCATAATATTCGCTGTCGAACTTCACGCCCAGCCACTCCAGGTCCCTTTTGTCCGAATCAACAAACTCCTGCTTCTCCTTCTCTGGGTTTGTATCGTCGAAATATAGGAAGAGCTTGCCCCTGTAGATCTTTGCGAACTCCTGCTCGAGAAAGACCGGCTTTGCGTGGCCTACATGAAGGTAGCCGCTTGGCTCTGGGGGGAACCTTGTTGCAAATTTCCCTTCCTTTGCACCCTCAAGCTCCATCTTCGGCTTCTCCGTCTTCTTTACGGTGTCCGCGGCCTTCTCTTCGAATTCATCGCTGTATGGAGCGTATTCCTTCTCAAGCTGCGCATTGCCCAGCTTGTTTACCTCCTTTACTACCCTTTCAACCTCTGCCCTTATCTCAGGAACGGGGATACCTTTTGCTTGAGGTATTATCTTGCCAAGTACGCTGCCCGGGTCGGCTTTCCCGTAATCGATGGCGTTCTTTATCGCATACTTCCTTACCATCTCAGTAAGCTTCTTCTCCATCTTACGTTACACCCAAGTTGTTGTTGTAGACCTGGCCGGTCGAGGTGACCAGTGCCTGCACGTTGACCGTTGTGTTGGCCCCTATGGGTTGCAGAGCTGCGCTTGATATGGTGAAGTTGAATATGTTCGGGTATGTGCGGATCGCCTGGCCGTAGTAGTATAGGGTGATTGTCTGGGGGATCATGATCTTCTCGGTTGCGTTTATCCTTATCGAGTTTGCTGGCAGGGTGCTGCCGAAGAGCTGCTGCAGGGAGTAGGCGTTGCTTCCCGATGCGTATATTATGAACTCGCTTGGCGTGCTAAGGTAGTTTGCGATCGAGCCGTTCGCCTCCAGGTTTGTTAGCGTTGTATTCAATGCGCCGCCAACGCTGCTGTTGGTAAGGAAGACGGTTAGCGTGCTCCCGTAGCCGGTTACCAGCGCATTGACGGTTCCAAAGACGGGGTATGCGGCCTGCCCTATCGATGTTGTGGTTGAGGAGGCGCCCCCGTTGCTCCCGAATGCCACATACGATGTCACGAACATCACAGCTATCACTATCGCGCCTATGAAAAGGGCGGCCTTCCTCTTTTTTGCATCCATCGAACCATCTGCCTTTTATAAAAATTGGGTAATCTAATTTCGTCCAAGAGGCTTTTTATAGCTATTTCATCATTATTATCCTGCTTACGGTAATAGCATGGCATTCAAAGACGGAGACTTTCTGGAAGTGGACTACAGCGCATGGGACGCAGCCACTAACGAGCTCATAGCAACGACAGACGAGAAGCTTGCGAAGGGCGCCGACCTATACCACAAGGACCACTCATACGGCCCAGTACTCGTTATACTAGGCTCGAACAGTGTGATAAAGGGCCTCGACAGAGAGCTCAGGAACCTGAACGTAAACGACCTCAAGAAGTTCACCTTCAAGCCGGAGGACGCATTCGGGAACAGGACGGAGGAGCTGGTGAGGGTCATGCCAATATCGGACTTCCGCGCCAGAGACATAAAGCCGTATCCCGGAATGCAGATTGAATTGGAGAACATGAACGCTGTTGTGAAGAGCGTCAACTCCGGAAGGGTGGTAGTGGACGCAAACCATCCATACGCAGGCAGAGACATAACATATGAAGTTAGGATCGTGAAGAGCCTCTCGTCTCCGAATGAGAAGATAGAGGCGTTGGGCAAAACCTACAGGGCAAAGCCGAGCTCCGTCTCGGTATCTGGCAAGGCGATAACGCTCGTATATGACAGCAAGGTAAAGAAGAATGCCGACTACTTTGTTGGAAGGTCGAGCTTCGTAGCTTCCATCCTGTCATTGATGAAGGACTTCGACAAGATAGAGGTAAAGGAGGATTACGACCGTCAGGAAATAGAGAGGCAGAGCAAAGAGCAGAAGGGCGCGGAATAATTACCAACTGTTTGGTTAGGTAACATGGCAAATGAACCTATAAAGCAGAATGTGGTGAAAGCGCTTATCATTGATGATGGAAAGATACTTTTTCTTTGGGACCCTAACATTGTGAATAGGGACAAATGGGAGGTGCCTGGCGGAAGGAAACGGGTCGGAGAATCCGATGAGGAATCTCTTATGAGAGAGACGATGGAGGAGGCTGGCATAAAAATAAAGGTGGATAAATTGATTGACGAATGGGAGCAGCACCTTCCCAAAAAGGGCTGGCTTCTTGTTGGAAAGAGCTATCTCTGCACAGCATTAACAAGGGATGTAAAACTGGAAGACCTTGAAAAACAGCACACCGCGTTCAGGTGGGTTGATATCGATACGGCAAAGAGCATGGACCTTACAGATTGGCTGAAAAGGTCTCTCAGCCTTGTTGATTAACCCTTTATGTCTAGCGCGTATACGCTGTTCATCTTGAGGCTCAACTTCTTCGCTATAGTTGACTTCTCCGAGTTCAGCACTATCACATATCCTCCTATCTTATCGGTAAGGTCCTTCGAGCCGCACAGCGGGCAGGTGTCCGTGTGCTTCACCACCAGTCTGCAATTCTTGCACGCTTTCTCTTCCATAGCATCATCTCCTCTTTGAGGAACCTCCCTTTCTCGCTCTCGCCTTTGCCGCGGATATGTTGGCCCACTCCGGCCTTCCCAATCCCGTCGGCTTCATCGTCAATGCGATCTTCGAGTCCTTTATGGTGTTCTTCATGCTCACTGTAGACACCTTCGCATACACCATGTCGCCCTTCTTTAGGCTGATGTTGTTCTTTCTCGATACGAACGCCTGGTTCTTCTTGTCAAATGTCAGGAAATCGCCAGCTATCTGGGATACGTGGACCAGCCCGTCCATCGGCCCTATTCTTACGAAGGCCCCGAACTCCACAAGTTCGGTTACAGAGCCGGCTATCACCTCCTCGACCTGCGGCATGTAAGCCAGCACGTCGAACTCGGCATCGTGGTGCGTAGATGGGTCTCCAGGGTATATGACCCCGTCGCCTATGTTCCTTACGTTGAAGATCGCGACTATTACCCCTATATCCTTGTCTATCCTCCCCTCATACTTCATCTGCAGTATGCTTGCAGCTACCTTCTCGATGTCCTCCCCAAAATACTCAGGAGGCATCTTGAACATGTCCTTTATTGTGTAGATATTGTACACTCGCGCACCCTTTTATCGTTTAAGAAGACCATTTTTTGACAACTTGAAGACATTCCGGTTTGACAGCTTCACCCTTCTGAAGAGAGCTGTGTCGTTTGTTACAACAGCGCAGGCCTTTCCCTTTGCCGCAGTTCTGTATACCCAGGAGTCTACATTGCCATTATCATTATCCACTTTAACCTTTTTAACCCTTATCAATGAGAGCGCAGTCCTTGCGGTTTGCCCCTTTTTGCCCCTGTTTGTGGAAATGCCGCGCAGCTCCCTTATAACCCCCTTTGATATCAGAGGGAGCGCATGAAAACGCCTTTCGGCGATCGAGAATGCATCCTTCCTGAAAGACAACGAGAAGAGTATGCTGCTCGTGTCTATTATCACGTACTGCAAGGCCGCACCACCTATGAAGCAGCCTGGTGCTTCATCCTCTTCTTGAGGACTTCGAGGAGTACAACGGCGCTGTTGTGCCTGTCGTCCTTCGACGAGTAGAGGAGCGTCACCGGGTCGGCGTTCATTATTATCTGTATGAGCTTTCCGACAGCGTTGTTGTTCTCAAGCTCCTTCTTGTACTTTGTCTTGAAGCGCATCCACTTCTTCGGATCATGCGAGAACCACTTTCTCAGCTCGTTGCTTGGCGCAACGTTCTTCACCCAGATGTCTATGTTGGAGGTGCTCCTCCTTATCCCCCTGGGCCAGAGCCTGTCGACGAGGATCCTCTCCCCGTCGGTGACGCTTATCCTTTCATAGACCCGCTTGAGCTTGATCATTTAGACCATTAGTATAACCCAGTTATGTTTTTAAGCTTTGCAGTGTTCCGCAGCAAAATGCGACGAGATAACTTCCGCAAAACAGAAAGTATTAAAAAAGCAGTCGTGCATATTAGATATCATAGGCGACATGGTGAGTAAATGAGTATCTTCGA
>DATJLP010000018.1:0-24375 GCA_035509375.1 Candidatus Acidiferrum sp. | reverse complement strand
CAGAGGTTTGAGGAGCTTGATGGCGGAAGAAAAGCGGATGGGAAGAAGAAGTTCTTCGGGTTCTGACTACTTCATTACCTTGTAGCGCAGCTGCACGGTGTTCTGCGACAATCTCTTTGTACTAATGAGCTTCAGCTTCGATGAGAAGAAGGAGTCGTGGAATAGTTTTATGCCTGTCCCAAAAACGAAGGGCTCAACATCGAGCCAAACCTCGTCTACAAGCTTTACCAGCATGAAAGAGGCGTTCATCTTTCCTCCGCCATGAACCACGATATTCTTGAATCCCTTTTCCTTGAGAATCTGAAGGGCATCGTACGGCGATTTGGCATAGGCAATGTTTCCTTCCGTTTCCGGAGCAGGGAACGAGGAGACAACCACCGTGAAGGGGTTGCCCATCTTGCGGAAGAGCTCCTTCCTCTTCATTATCTGGTATGTTCGCCTTCCGAGGACCTGGGCCTTGAAGCCCTTTATCGTCTTGTAATGGTTGCTCCAACTGGAGGCGGACCACGGCATCTCGTCGGTCTCGTTGGCTATGTAGCCGTTCGCGGTCTGGGTTACGTACAGCACAACCTTCATGATACTCTCTTGAACCGAAGCAATTTAAGCGTTATGGAAAAATTAGGCAGAGGCAGAAGATTACTTAAGCCTTATAGAATCTAGGTTCATCGGTGCCCTCGCATCGACGTGCATCATCCTTCCCAGCGCCCTTGCCAGATCCTCGCACTTCTGCTCCTCCCCGTGCATGGTGTATATCGTCTTCGGCTTTGGCCTTATGTTCTCAACGAAGTTGACGAGCTGCCTCCTGTCGCTGTGGCCCGAGAATCCCTCAACGGTGTGAACATTCATATTTATCTTTAGGGGTGCAAGGTGCCCATCTCCGTCAGGCAGAACCGCCTCCTTGAGCCCGTTCTGCACCCTTCTTCCCAGCGATCCAGCGCTGTTGTATCCTACAAATATTATCGAATTCTTCGGGTCGTCGCCCAGCATCCTCAGGTAGTCCACGCTCGCTCCCCCGTTCATCATGCCGCCGCTTGCAAGTATTATAGCCGGCCCCTTCTCCACCATCTCCGCCCTCTCCCCCTTTATTACCTCGAAGATCTCGCTCTCGAACGGCGACCTGTTGTTGAGTATCCTGTTCCTTACATTCTCCTTCAGATATTCCGGGTAAGCGGTGTGTATTGCGCTCGCCTCAAGTATCATTCCATCAAGGAAGACTGGCACATCCAGCTTGTAAGGTCCGTCGTTCGCAAGATAACTCTCCAAAACCAGCTGGAGCTCCTGGCTCCTTCCAACAGCGAAGAGCGGTATGAGAACCTTGCCTCCGGCCGTTATCGTCCTCTTTATCGTCTCCATGAGGGTCCTCTCGGCATCGTGCCTGTTTGGGCTGACGTCCCCATTCCCTCCGTATGTGCTCTCCGTGAAAAGAACGTCGATTCTTGGGTACTTCGTGTTTGCGGGGTCGAGCAGCCTCGTGAACCCGTACTTCAGGTCGCCGGTGTGCACGATGTTGTACATTCCCTCTCCAACGTGCAGGTGCACAGTCCCGCTGCCGAGTATGTGGCCCGCGTTGTGGTACGTGAGCTTCATCTCGTCAGTGATGTTTGTGACCTCGTTGTAATCCCTTGTTATCATGTGCATCAGCATCTTCCTGACGTCCTTCTCCTCATACAACGGGGTGCCTCCGCTCCTGATGACGAGCTTTACATAGTCCTTCAGTAGCAGCGCCGCAAGGTCCCTTGTGGGCGGCGTGCAGTATACCGGTCCATCGTATCCGTACTTGAAAAGATAAGGTATGAAGCCCATGTGGTCCATGTGGGCGTGCGTTATTATGACGGCGTTCAGCTCGTTTATCGAGAGGTTTGCGCTGTCAAGGTACGGGAATGCCTTGTTCACGTCAGTGTTCGCGTCTGCGCCCCTGACCGCCGGCTCGGGGCTCAGCCCGCAGTCTATTATCACCTTCGAGTTCGGGGTCTCGAGCAGCAGGCTGCTCCTCCCGACCTCCCTGTAGCCTCCAAGAGCGGTCGCCTTCAGCCATTCGCTCTTTGTCAACGCCCTGTTGATATCCTTTCCGACATTCGTAAGGAACTTCTTCCTGAAGTCCTCCTCGTTGAACAGGAGCTGCCTCACCCCCGCTATTGTGTCGCTCGTCATGGTTGGGGTCCTCAGCACCTTCGGGCACCATCCGGTCTGCATTGATATGTTCTTCAGCGTGGTGCCGCCCTTCCCTATCACAAGGCCTGGCTTCAGGGCCTCTATGTAGACCTCGGAGAACCTAGGCATGAACTTTATGCTTGCAACGACCGCCTCTTCCGGAATGAGGCTCTTTATCAGCTCCTTCGCCTTCTCCGCTTCCATAAGATGGGACTCATCGCTCCTTATTATCAGCTTCTTCTTTATTGACGAGGCTATCCCCCTGACTATTGCATCGTCCTGGTAGACCGCCTTCGCGTTCTTCAGGTATATTACGATGTCGGGGCCCTCGAACTCGGCCTTGACGAACTCAGCCTCCTTGGGCAGCATCTCCTCTATCTTTGAAAACAGTTGGTCGTTTTGCTCTTTTGACCTCTCTTTCGCCTCTTTTTCGTCCAAAGAATTCACTGGTAGAATATGTTACCTGCTGTTGATCGCTCTTTTTGCTGGAATTACTTGCCCGCGCCCTTTTCCAATAGGTCCTTGCCCGTGTACTCGGTGTAGCCAGACTTTGTTATAGAAGCTACGATTATGCCGTCGCCGGATGCGGAATCCCTCTTCATCGCAATGGTCAGCGCCTTTGCCACCATCTTGACCGCCTCCTTTGCCGTCATGCCCTTCTTGTAAGCGTCCTCTACGTAGCCGAGAGCCACCTCGGATCCCGAACCAACAGATGTGAACCTTGATTCCTCTGTAACTCCTCCCATGTAATCAAGGGAGTAGAGCTGCGGTTCGTCTCCGTCTATTCCGGCAACCAGGTTCCATGAGAAGTATGGCATCATCTTGTTCTGCTGGAATATTATAGAAAGCAAAGATGTAGCAGACTTCGGCGAGAGCGGCCTTCCTTCGTTCATCTTGTAGAGCTCGTTCTGCGCCTTTATGATCCTGATTATCTCCTGTGCGTCTCCCACGCCTCCAGCTATGGTCATCCCAAGGGTGTTGTCGATCTTGAAGACCTTGCGCGCCTCCGAGCTCGCTATCACGTTGCCTGCCGTTGCACGCGTATCCCCTCCGATTACAACTCCGTCGCTGCAGACAACACCGATTGTTGTTGTGCCTTTCAGAAATTTCATAGGATCTGTTTTCATTTTACTTACCCCTGTTATGAATATAAAATGCTTAAGCAAAGAAACGGACTGTAAAACCCCTTCGCCTGATATCTATCCAACAATTAAGTATATAAGGCTATCTGTGTTGCAAGCACAGACGACATTATTTTGCTGTTGGACTGCAGTCTGGCGTCGATTCCTTCAGCAGCTGGACCTTTGCGAACTCCTGTGTTATGCTGCCTACGTCTACATTGAGGTGGTAGCCGGAGACGTTGAAGCTTCCGGCACCGTTCTCTTGTATAGAGGTTGCGTTTGTGAGCACCCCATCAAAATAGACATTCACTTCCGCGCGTTCCGATGCGGTGCTGCCGTTTACCGGGTAGTATGGCAGTATGCCCACCACCTGCACGCTGAACGGGCCTACATTGGTTGTGTTTGGTTGACCGCATATGTGAGCGTTGTTTCTGGACCGGTTATATAGTTGCTGTAGAGCTCGACCTTTGCGTACTTCTGGTACGCATACAGGCCGGCAAATGTCTGGTTGACTCCCACGTATATATTATTGTGGTTGAAGGAGAACTCCTGCACAAACCCAGGGGCTATCTGAGCGTAGGTCGTGTTGCTGTAATACACGTCAAGCAGCGCTGAAGACCAGCCTCCCGAGTTTGGCTGGCCCAGGTCAGCAAGCTGCACCGTAAATGGACCTGCAGTCACATTCTGTCCCAGATACACTATTGTTGTAGGCACTATCTGGCTGAGCAGCTGGATCTTTGCGTACTTCTGGTAAGCAAACGACCCTGCAAATGTCTGGTTGACATCTACGTAGAGCATGTTTCCTGAAACATTGAAGGATACCAGCTGGCCCGGCAATACCTCTGTAACGTTTGTCAGCGCGCCGTTGTAATACACATCGATGCCTGCCGGCACCGTTCCGTTGGCTTCTGGCTGGCCCAGGTCAGCAAGCTGTACGGTGTACGGGCCCGCTGTCAGGTTCTGGTTGACATATACTGTTGCCACAGGGGTCAATTGGTTGAATAGTTCCAGCTTTGCCCACTTCTGGTACGCATATAGTCCTGCCCATGTCTGGTTCACATATATCGCGAGGTTGCCGCCGGGCAGGTTGATGTTCTCTATCTGGCCCGGATATTTCTGTGATACGTTTGTCAATGAAGTGAAGTATACCTCCATGGCAGCGGCGGATACGCCGCTCTCATTCGGTAGGCTGATGCCAACTACCTGCACCTTGAATGATCCAGAGCTGATGTTCTGGCCCACATAAACCGTTTTCGACGCCAGAGGGCTGTAAGCCGTTCCCTGCACATTAACGTATGCTGTTCCTGAAGTTTTAGAGACCGAGACCTCGTACGTGTTGCTGTTCTGCGATGCTGAAGGTGGAGTGAATATATAGGACTGCCCTGCACCCAGAGAGGCGCCGCCGAATGGCACATAATATCCAAGCTTAGAATTGTAATAGCCTAGCTCCAGGTTTGCCTGGCCAGAAGGATTGGTTCCTGAGAATCCTATTGCTATGTTGCTTGCATTAAGGAACTGATTTGAGAAGTTTAACGTAGTGACTGCTGTTACTGGAGCGTAGGTTATCGCGTATGGGCACACCGTGACGCCCCCTACGGTTGCCAGTGCGGAGCTGATCCCCACAAGGCTTATGATCGACAATATTCCGGCAATTCCTATCAACAGCAGATTCCTTACTCTCATTGCATTCACTCGCTATCTCTTCTAGATTGCCAGATATATATGCTTTTCTTTTGCCCTGTGCCAGCAATAAATGTATATATATCTGGGAAGACAGATCAGATCTCGATACAAATGCCCACAGTGGAAGCAAGTCCTACCCGCGAATGGAGACCCCTTCCTACGAGGAATTTCAGGGAGATGGATTTCCAGGAGAGGGTAGAGGCGATCGGCGCAGCAAGCAACTACTACGGCAAGGTGGCGATACAGCTTACAATGAGGCACGAACTGCCATATACAGGAGCAGAGCTGTACCACTCGTTAATGAGGACTCTAGGCATAAGTGATAAAGCTGACATGCCTTTTAGTCGAAGCACACCTTTTGATTACTGCAGGGAGTCATTATGGCCCATAAGCGCGGTGGTCAAGGGAGTTGTTAAGAAAAATTCTAGAAATATAACTGCATTTGTCAAATCTCAAGACAGCGAAGAGTTCTTTTTGCCGATGGCCGCTAGGTTCCTAGTTTTGGCCGACCAATTTGATATATCATTGGTGACCCTTCTGGGCGACACCGCTTCGCCTGGAATTGTCCGCCGTGGATATGTAATGGCTAGCACCATGCAAAATCTTTACGACGCCAATGCTCCTCTACCGTTCAGTACCATAATAGAAAGGATAGGCGGGAATCATTTTATTGGAGGACCCATCGAACAGCTAAAAAGTGCAGGCCTGGTAGACTACAGTAAAGCAAAAATAGACCCCCTCGGAGAATCAGAGAGGGGATATGCGGTTGCAACATTAAAAATGAGCAGGGAAGAGGTGGGGCAGCTCATATCAGAAGAGGGAAGATTAGAAAGCGCTTTGATTGGTACGAAAAAAGCCCAGCAAAAGCGCCTATACTTTTCTAGATTGGCTATTAGAGCTGTGCTAGCCGACCCTCCCCAAAGCATAGACTGCGAATCTTTGGCCAAGAGTTTAGATATAAACAGGAGCCATGCTTGTAAAGTAGTAACGGCATTATGCGAAATAGGCGTGTATCAGCGTGATAGGGAAACTGGAGAGAGGACCAGCGTGTGGCTTACAGATAGGGGAAGATACGCCTATGAATATGGATTTGTACACGGTTTAAGGGTATCCCTAGATCCCTCATATGCGAGCACGCCAGAATACAGGGGCGCATATGAAGAGCTTGGAAGAGATGGAATCATTCGATTACTATCTAGAGAAAAAAGAAGATACGTGGATCAAAAAGTAAACAACACCCCTGGCCGTGTAGCCGAGTTTGCCGGCTATATCCACGAAGCACTTCTTAGAAGGTATCCAACTGGAGAGCCTTTTAGAGTGAAAGAGGTGTCGGGGCTGGTTCAAGAGGACCGGCCAAGGATAGCAGCGGCATTTAAGCTTCTAAGAGAGCAGAATGTCATAACTCCTACCCATATCACGCTTTCAACTCAGGATGGCCCCAAAGAAGTAAGCAGGGGGTACTACCGGCTGCGAGAAGCGCCCAAATCAGAATGATGGGCTCAGAACTCCAGCTGGCTGCCGTTCCCTATGAGCTCGCGCACCGCGCCGCTTATCTCGGCATAGGCGAATGTTCTGTGGATCTTGGTCACCTTGACCTTGTAGTTGTTGCCTATTCTTGTCTTTGCGTTGTTGACAAAGACCACGAGGTTGCCAATCCGGCCAATTCCCTCGCCGCGCGCGCCCTTCGCGTTGACCCTCAGGTCGTATACTCCACCCTCTTCCACCAGTTCTCTTGCGTCCATTCTCTACACCCTTAGCATAACTTCTACCCGCTTTCAACCTACATACAGAACCAATAGCATTCCCGCTGCTATTATTTTTCAACTGGTTCCCAACCTAATAAAATTATGGACAGGAGAGTTCTTAAAGATGCCCTGTAGCTTCGGCAAAAGTTCCACAAGTGTCTAACATAACCGAAAGCGTTTCCGCTACCTCGACAAAAAATATCCCTTCCTCTGCAAAGAAGAAAGGAAAATTGCAGGAGCGATCCTGCAATTACAGGTTCACGTCAATGTTGAGCTGATCCTTCAGCTCGCGGTACCTGTTCCTTATCGTGACCTCTGTCACTCCAGCAACATCAGCAACCTCCTTCTGCGTCCTTCTCTCGCCGCACAAGGCGCCAGCGATGTAGACAGCTGCGGCGCTCACGCCGGTAGGGCTCCTTCCCGAGACAAGCCCCTTCTTCATGGCCTGCTTCAGCAGCTCTATCGACTTCTCCTGGGCCTCTCCGCTCAGTTTCAGTGAGTTCACGTATCTTGGAACATAGCTTATCGGATCCGTCAAAGGAATCTTCAATCCCAATTCGTGGGATATCACCCTGTATGCACGGCCGATCTCCTTCTTTGGAAGACCAGATATGCTTGATATCTCATCTAGCGTCCTTGGCATGCCGGCGCTCCTGCATGCGGCGTATATCACGGCCTGCACAACGGTCTCTATCGGCCTGCCCCTGATCATGTTGCTCTGCACGCACTTCCTGTAGAGAAGCGCTGCGTTCTCTCTTATATTGTCAGGCAATCCCAGGTAGCTCGATACCCTGTTCAGCTCCGGCAGTGCTATGAGGTAGTTCCTCTCGCTCGAGCTTGAGATGCTTGCACGCTTGTGCCACTTCCTCATCCTATAGAGCTGAGCCTGCCTCTTCGATGGTATCCTTACCCCTCTGATGTCCTTGTTGTAAAGGTCAATTTCTGTAACGAGGCCTCTGTTCGGCTTTGTGTACTTTATTGGAGCACCTGTTCTTGCACGCGCGTTCCTCTGGTCGGAGTCGAACGCCCTCCATTCCGGACCGCTGTCTGTCGCGTTTTCCTCTATCACCAGTCCGCAGTTGTTGCAGACACGTTCTCCCCTCTCGCTGTCAAATATTACGTCAACGGACCCGCAGCTCGGGCATCTCTTGTGTATGTCCATTGTGTCCTGCTGCGCCTCCTGCATTCCGGGCAGCTGCGGACCTGGAAGGTAAGCGCTCTCGCTGAACTTCGAGCGAGGCCTGCCCCTTCTCTTCTTCATAGAGGTATCCTCTATGCTGAGCTTGTTATTGTCAACCACGATCCTCCTCATCTCCTGTTCGCGCGGCTTCTCAGTTCTTGATACCTTACTCCTAGTGATCTTCTTTGTCTTCTGCATAGTTTCACCATTTTTTTCAAAACTTGAGCATTACGGGTAGATAGTAACTTTTTTAAACATTTCCAAAAAGAGTTAATAATATTTTGAACAAATAGATATAAAAACCTTTCGGCGGTTTGTTCTCGTAGAGGGGTTAGCGGAAGTGCGCCAGCACGGGGTAATTCCTGTCAATATCAAAATGCACAAGTTATTTAAGCTTGATACATGAAAGGATAGTGGTGATCAGGTGAAGATAAGCGAGATCTACAGCATGGACATATATGGCGACAACGGGCAGTTCCTGGGAGAGGTTCGAGACGCTATAATAGATTTGGAACGGGGAGAGGTCAGCAGGCTCCTGATGCAGGAATGGAGGAATTCCGACAAGACGGAAGTGAGGAAGATACTGCAGCAGAAGAGCGTACTCTTCAAGAACGTCAAGAACATAGGCGACGTCGTTCTTGTAGCCGGCTCAGGACAGTCGGCAAAGCCGGAGAGCGCGGCAAGCCCCGAGGTAATAGACCTTTCGAGGTAATCCCGACAGGCCCATTGATTTTTTAGGCAGCGCGAGCTATGCTAAACTATAAATATTTGGAAAACCAACTATCCTGCATGCCAAGCGTTCCAGCGCTCTCTGTTACCGGGAATACGAGAGAAGAGCAGCCAGCTGCGGTGCGGGGCGTAGACCTTCGCGGCTCTCCAGTCGATATGCTTCTGGATGCCACAAACAAATTGCCGGAAGGGCCGCTGCACGCCAAGCTCAAACTATCGGCCAGGGTGTTCAGGAGGACCAACAACGACACCTCCAGGGACAGGGCCTTCGCGCTCATCACAAGGGATATAGCGGTCATGATACTGGAGGGGCGCCACACGCATGCCTACGGGAGCTCCGGGGCCGAAAAAGAGTCCGAGGCCTTCAGGGCGACCTCCGCGGCGCTTATGGCCGTGGCGGATGAGGAGGAGAGGAGGAAGCTGCTGCCGGGCATGCAGAGCCATGTGTATTCGCTGGTCAAGGAAGGGGTCAGGGACCCGAAAGAGATCGCCAGCATCATACAAAGAAACCAGGACTCTGTCACCAGGATATTGAGAACGTTTTTCAGCAGGGGTATGGTCAACTGGATAGAGGTGGGAAATAGGCGCTACTATGTCCCTGTTGACGGCGCTGAGGAGGCACTGCCGCGCACCCAAGGCGAAAGCGCAAACGCCGATGCAAATGCGGCAAGGGTGGAGACTCTTGTTGCGCTCTCAAGGGCATTCGAACACATGGCCGACGAGGGGCCGGACTCCAAGAAGGCGGCAAAGGAGGCGAGGCTCGCCTTCGATTTGGTCAGCGGACGTACGCAGGCAAAGCGGCCAGAGCGAAAGATAGGTGTGGAGAAGCTGAGAATAGACGGCTTTTAGCTTTCTGCGCGCCTCAACCCGGATCATAGCAGTAAAACAATCGCTAATCCTGTATAGGCTACTGCTAGCTAATAATTAAATAAGGCTCCCACATATATTATTGGGGGTAAAGTGGACTTCTTGAAGAGCCTGAGGGAGGAGGATCCCGAGGTCTACAAGGGCATAATGGACGAGCTAGCAAGGCAGCGCGACGGGCTCGAGATGATCCCATCTGAGAACTTCACAAGCCCCGCGGTCCTGCAGGCGATGGGATCTGTTCTTACAAACAAATACTCAGAGGGTTATCCCGGAAAGAGGTACTACGCAGGCAACCAGTTCATAGACGTGGTGGAGAGGACGGCGCAGGAGCGCGCAAGGAAGCTGTTCGGGGTCCCCCACGTTAACGTCCAGCCATATTCCGGATCTCCGGCAAACCTCGCCGTATATTTCTCGGTCTGCAAGGCGGGCGACGTGATAATGGGGCAGAACCTCACGGACGGGGGGCACCTGACCCACGGGTGGAAGACAAGCCTCACCGGCCAGGTCTTCAAGAGCGTGCCCTACCATGTGAAGCCAGACGGCTATCTCGACATAGAGGAGGTGAGGAGGCTCGCGATGGAGCACAAGCCAAAGCTGATCTGGGTTGGGTCTACGGCATACTCAAGGGAGTTTCCATTCGAGGAGTTTTCAAAGATCGCAGACGAATGCGGCGCGTACCTTGCAGCGGACATATCTCACATTGCTGGTCTTGTAATAGCAGGCGTGCACAAGAGTCCAGTAGATTATGCTCACATAATCATGACAACGACGCACAAAACCCTCAGGGGACCGAGAGGCGCGATGATAATGGTCACAGAAAGGGGGCTAAAGAAGGACCCAGAGCTTGCTGACAAGGTCGACAAGACGATATTCCCGGGAATGCAGGGAGGGCCGCACAACCATACAACGGCTGGAATAGCTGTCGCGCTCATGGAGGCTTCAACGCCGCAGTTCAGAGAGTACGGAAAGCAGATAGTGAAGAACTCTAGGGCGCTTGCAGCAAGGCTGATGAAGAACGGGATAAAGGTCGTGACCAACGGGACGGACAACCACATGATACTCGTTGACCTCACGACATTCGGAAAGGGTACAGGAGTATTCGTGCAGGACGCGCTGGACATTGCTGGTATAACAGTAAACAAGAACACGATACCGAACGATCCCGCCTCTCCATTCTACCCGAGCGGCATAAGGATGGGGACTCCTGCGCTAACGACAAGAGGAATGAAAGAGCAGGACATGGAGAAGATAGCTGATTTGATAACAGAGGTTATTGGCATAGTAAAGAAATACCAACTGCCTGAAGGAAAGGAGGAGAGGCAGGCATACCTCAAGAAATTCAAGGAAGAGATGGAAGCGAGCCATGAGATAAAATCGGTAAGGGCAAGGGTCTTGGAGCTGTGCAGGGGCTTTCCATTATACCCAAACTTGACAATGTGATTTTTTGGCAGAGGGGACAAACACACCAGAATCCTTCACAACAGAGGAGAAGGAGCTCATAACGCCATTCTTCACAAATCTTGACAAGAATGTATTCGTCCTTACGAACCTCCCAGAGGTGATAAAGGGGACACTCTTCTCAAGGTACAGCAGGTCTGACAAGAGCGTAAGACGCCTTCTAATCGACGAATTCCTGAAGAACAAGGATATCTTCTCTGTTGAAGACTCGAAGCCGAACGTTTCATCATTGCTCGCTACAGAAAAGGCAGAGCAGTTCTATGACAGGGTGCTTGTCGGTTATGGAGACGACTCGGTGGCAGAGCTTGCCAACACTCACATAGCATGCGAGAACGTGTCGAGCCTTGTGGGCGATATACTCACAGATTCAAGAATAGGTATATCGCCATTGGAAAAGTCGGCAAGGTACGTCCTTTTCGACAAGATGGTGAATGGAAAGTATCTTTGGTACAGGGAGCCAAAGATAATGGAGTCTAGGCACGGAGAGGCTTACGCAAACCTGATGGACAGGATATTCTCCACTTACAGCAAATGGGTCCCTATAGCGATGTCTTACATCAAAGAGGTAACTCCAAGAGATCCTACCGCAACAGAAAGAGCTTTTGAGACAGCCTGCAGGGCAAAGGCTTGCGATATCCTGAGGAATATGTTCACCGCGTCTAGACTGACAAACATCGGCATGTCGGGCAACGGACGCGCATTCGAATACCTCATTACAAAGCTCTATTCGTCTGGATTGTCTGAGGCAAAGGGGCTGGGCGGAGAGATACACACAGAGCTGCGAAAGGTGCTGCCATCGTTCGTAAAACGTGCTCAGGAATCCGAGTACATAGTCGCAAGGGCAAAGGACATGTCCGATTTTGCTGTTTCGGAAAGAATTCCAAGCACCGCATCTACAGAAGGATATGTCAGGCTTGTCAGCTACGATGAGGATGGTGAAGTGAACGTACTTGCAGCCATGCTTTACCCATATTCGAACACGTCGCTAGAGGAGCTGATCGAAATAGTAAGGGGCATGCCGATCGAGAAAAGGGCGGCGCTCGCAAGCGCATACCTTTCAAAAAGAAGAAACAGGAGGGACAAGGCTGGGAGGGCGCTTGAAAGCCTCTTCTACACCTTTGAGATCTGCTCCAACTATGGAATGTTCAGGGACATTCACAGGCATAGGGTTCTCACAATAGAGAGACAACCGCTAACGACAAACCTGGGCTACGATACGTCGAAAGAGCTTGAGCCGATAGGCCTGGCAAAAGAGTTCAGGGAGATAATGGAGAGCGCAAGGGGGGTTTACACAAGCATAGCAAGGGAGATGCCGGTTGAGGCGCAGTACGCCGTGCCGAGGGCCTTCCACGTCAGATATTACATGAAGATGAACTTGCGAGAGGTGTACCATCTCACAGAGCTGAGGTCGCAGAAGCAGGGACACCCCGACTACAGGAAGGTAGCCCAGCAGATGAAGATTGAGGTTTCGAAGGTGCACCCGATACTGACACAGTACATGCAGGTCGATATGAACGAGTATGCTCTTGCAAGGCTGGAGAGCGAGAAGAGGATAGACGAAAAGATGGAGAAACTGAAGCAAAAAGAACAGGAGCAGCATAAATAGAGTCGATCAGCTTGGAAAAAATATCGATAAGAAGGTACACGCCTAAAGATTACAACGCCGTTAAGGCGATATATTCGCAAACTGGCTGGTTTGACAAAACTACCGATTCTAAAACTAACCTTTCTAGAAAGATCAGCAAGGATAAAGGATCTATTTTGGTCGCAACAAACAAAAAAGGAGTGGTAGGAACCGTATCTATAATTAACGACGGCAGAATTGCTTTATTGTTTAGGTTATTGGCGAGAAACGACACGGATGGCAAAAAGGTAAGGAATAAACTTATGCAGGAAGCAGAAAAATTTCTAAAGAAAAAAGGCTATAAAGAGGTTCACATAATCTCAATAAAAGGGGCTACAAAATTGCACAACGAATACCAAGATCAAAAGTATAACAAAGGCAGATTATACCAATGGTTCTGGAAAAAGTTATGACTTTTTACTTCTTTTTCTTGCCAAACTCCTCATTTATCCTTGAAACCGTCGGGGAGCCTTCCTTTCCTCCATATTTTCCTTTGTATGGTTTCTCTACGGTTGAGGATATCTCCTCAAACATAAGGTAGCAGAACCTCATTCCAGGGATAAGTGCTATTGGCAGTTTGCCGATGTTGCTTATCTCAAGGGTGAGCTTTCCCTTCCAGCCAGGGTCGACCCTGCCTGCCGTTGAGTGTACTATTATGCCCACCCTTCCGAGGCTCGACCTTCCATCGAGCCTTCCAACTATGTTCGTTGGGAGCTCTACGCTCTCGAGCGTAACCCCCAGCACGAACTCGCCAGGGTGTATTATGTAGATCTCGCCTTCCGGAACTGTCACAACATTAGTATCTATGTTAAGGTGCTCCTCCCTAAGGTCTATGAACGGTTTATGAGAAATCTTGAATTCGCGGAAGACGTTGTCGAGGCGCAGGTCGATACCAACCGCCTGCAACTGCTTCTCCAAATCGAAAGGCTCGACTTTTATCTTACCCTCTTTTATATACTCTCTAATCGACTTGTCTGAAAGCATCATCAAATCCCCCAGTGCATTTTGCTTCGAAGGTTTTTATTACTTGTTATTAACATAATCATCAGTATTCAAAAGATACCAGAAATGCTCCCTTCGTCTAGTCCGGCCAAGGACGCGGGGCTTTCAATCCCGCAACCCGGGTTCGAATCCCGGGGGGAGCATTACTAGAAATTTTTAGATGACAAAGTATAAAACTCGTAAAACTAGCAAAAATTATCGATGACAAATTTGGGGTTCAAACCCTCGATTTTCAGTTTTATGGAAATAAAGGCTATTAGTCATTATTTTCGAGGCGTTCTTCCTCCCACTGGTTTGTTTTCGGGCGTTGCACTTCTGCTCGCCTCAAATGATCTGACCCTTTGCAATAGCCCATGAAGATAACCTTCAAGTCTGTCCTCCTGATCCGGGAATCTTCGCATTCCTGCCTCTATAGTTCTAACTGCAGTTAAGTAATCACCTTTTGCTTCAGCTTTGGAAGATTTTAAAATGCACTCATAGGACGTGCTTGCACCTCTCAATAATTGTGCGTCTTCCGGTTGAAGTGCGTCTAAAGGTTTACTTTTTTCGAGTGCTGGATGATCCGCTATTGCTGACATTACCTTACCACTAATCATAACATCACAATCTCAAATATTAATAGCATAATGTATTATTTGTGCTTATTCAATAGTCAAAGCACAGGCTACTTCACTACAGCTGCCATGGGAGGAGCGTCACAAAGTGTTGTTTATGGATAACAAGGAAAGAGAGCTTATTGATATCATCAAGAAACAAGAATGGCTAATGTCTGCGCTGGAAGATGTTCGCGGTTTAAAACTACCTGATTGGTATGTCGGTGGAGGTGCGATAAGAAACACAGTTTGGGACTATCTGCATGATTATCCAACAACATCTAACCAAAACGATGTTGATGTTGTCTATTTCGATATCAATGATATGGAAGGTAAAAAAGAAAAAACTTCTGAACAATTTTTGAAAATTAAATCTCCAAATTTGAAATGGGAGGTCGTCAATCAAGCTAGAGCACACCTGTTCGAGCATCTACCTGGCTCAACATTTAGGCGCCCTGCGGTCAAATCCTCTTGTGAGTCAACAGCCTATTGGAGTGAAACTGCAACCTGCGTAAGTGTCAGGTTGGAAACTGACGGAAACCTTACTGTTTGTGCCCCTCACGGCCTAGATGACCTGATGAACCTTATTGTGAGGCCTGTTCCCAAACCTTATCAGGATCTATTCCTATATAATCAAAGAATGAAAGACAAGAAATGGAATAAATTTTGGCCTAAGCTAAAGATTTATAACAAAAACTAGAAGTCAAATTTATTTTCTGTAATTAGTGGTTATCCCTTTCAGCAGTTTTGATATAATAACGCAGGTAATGTAGGAAAGCAGGAAAACCACAACCATCACTACTATTATTCCAAACGCTTCGATACCCAACTGCGTCAATGCAGCGCCTCCTCCACCAAACAACAAACCGTTTGGAAGTGTTGAATTTCCTGACGCAGTTGCAAAAGATGCCTGCGTGAAGAATGCGATCATCAGCACTCCGAAAAGTCCACCGAGCATGTGCCCTGGCAAGAGTCCTATGGGGTCGGAGAACCACTTTGGCTTTGATAGCAACCTATTTCCATATACATAGATCGGCCCTCCAAGAAGGCCCAATATTACAGCACTTGCGGGGCTTACAAACCCTGCCAGTGGCGTTATAACTATGAGGCCCATCAGGATTCCATTCACAGAATAGAGAATGTCAGGGTTTCTCCTCGACTCTATTCTTCTGAAGAGCATAACAGAAAGCATTGCAGAAGCAGCCGCAAGGAAGGTTGTTATCACAACTGTCATTGCGCTGCTGTTGAACGCCAGCACGCTTCCTGGGTTAAATCCAAACCATCCTATCCAAAGAAGCAGAATGCCCAGGGTCAACCAACCTGCGTTTATTTTTATCGGCACCTGCGGGCTCTTCGTAAATCCTTTCTTCCTCTCCTCTCTCCATATCTGCAAAAGTATTCCCAATCCTGCTGCGGCGGCTGCGCCATGAACTACAAGCCCTCCTGCAAAGTCCCTCATACCCATCTGGTAGAGCCAACCCGTTGGATTCCATATCCATGCTGCCGGAAGAGTCCATATAATCAGGAAGTAAATGATCGAATACAAAAGGAATGCGCGCATCTTCACTTTCTTAAGTACAACAACGCCAACAAGCGCGAGCGTTACTGCTGCAAACGCTGTTTCAAAGAGGAAGTATGTTCCTGTAGTCAGATAAGTTCCGAAGTATGCAGATGTCATCGACCACCAGACGCCCGTAAGCAAACCCGGCGCATTGCTGGAGAAGCTGCCCAGGAATAAGCCACCATATAATGGATTGCCTATTATCCCGTGTATTGTCGGCGCAAACGCTAGGTTGAATCCAACAAACCCCATCACAAATAGCGCAACACCCGTTATGATGATTGTCTTGAAGAGGCTTCTATGGAACCCCTCCCCCAACTCTCCCACTTCAAGAAAGCCAACCGCAATTGTCATAATGAATACAAGGAGCGCAGCGACAATGACCCAGAGGTTGTTTATCAAGGACGGCGCAGCAACCAAGTTCTCACGCTTCTAAATGACTGAACTGCTATCAAATATAAATCTTTCTTCCAGTGATGGTATAAGGTATAAATATCATGTTTCACAGATAGATAGCGATAGAATGGCACACACCTTCAGGCCAAGCTCGGCGCTCACCCCAGAGATATCCCAAATCGACGTTGAGAGCAGCAGGCGGTTCAGCGTAACCACGGAGAACTTCAAGGTTGGTTTTGATGTTGACGCAAGGGAAAAGGTCACAATAACCATCGAGATGCGCCCTCCAATAATGATATCTTGGGTTCTCTCGCCATCAGAAAGCGATGCGATCCCAAAAGTGACAAGGTCTCCGGCAGAAGCTTCGAAGCCGTTCGGCATCCAAATTCTCCCAGAGCCCAGGGTCGAAAGCGATGAGGATAAGGTAAACAGGCTTGTCTGTCTGGAGCTCTCGAAGCGCGTGATAAGCGAGGCGATAGCCCAGGCCGCAGCCCCCTCTTCAAATGTGGATCAAGCCGTCCTTCATCTTGTCGCGGTGAGGCTTGAGAGCATGCTAAAGCTTGTTAACCCGCAGCTCAAGAGCCTGAAGGAGGCCTTCCTCGAAGATGACAAATTCAGAAGAAGCATAGATGGCCTTGACAAGGGGGTATTCAACTCCTTCAAGCTGGAGTTCTAGCCTCTCCGCAGCGGCACCTGTATAAGGTATTTAAAGCTTCCGATTGATAGTTAGGCGGTGTAAAAATGGCTACACGTAAAAGAAGATCAAGTGGAAGGTCCACAACAACCAGGACGGTTAGGCATAAACCATCGGCTGCATTCATATTGGTTCTGCTTGGCGGAATACTGATCCTTATAGGAGGGCTGGCCGTCGCTGGCATAGGCGCCGCGGCATCATCGCTGCTTTCATTGGGAGCGCTGGGAGGCCTCGCCGGAACTATAGGAGTGGTATCCGGGCTGATAGTAATATTCTCGGCCTTTATGATACACAGCACAAACCCGGGCAGGGTGCACCTATGGTCGCTGATAGCGCTCATATTCTGCATAATAAGCATCGCGAACGGCGGCGGCTTTGTAATCGGGTTCATTCTGGCGCTTGTCGGCAGCATAATAGGTACCTCCTACAAGGGGTAACCTGTTAGGTGGCGCAATGTCAGAAACGGCTGCAAAGGTTGTTGAGAGGCCCTCGCTCGCGTCAAAGTTTGTTGCTATAGGCGGGGCGATAGGGCTGATCGGCAGCGTCTTTCTTCCCTTGGTGGGAATAAGCCAGGCGAGCATTCCATATGCTTTCTACGGAGGAGGGCAGCTCTGGGTGGGAATTGTCGCATCTGTAATACTGATCGTTTCCGCTATTGCACTCCACACCACTCATAGGGGAAGAATACACGGATGGTCTGTCATAGCGCTAATATTCAGCATATTCGGGCTCACAAGCAGCAGCTACGACATCATGGTGATAGGGTTCGGACTTGCGCTGATAGGAAGCATAATGGGCATCACCCATCAGTAATCATCTACCTTATGTAGCTGTTCAGTTTCCTCTGCATGAGCATGTCCTTCAGTATTCTGCAGTTGCTGACCCAGTCCTTTACGGGAATGTCCATCTTCGATTTTATATAGGTGAAGATATCTGATGTATTGTGAAGTATGTCAGGCTTTCCCGTCAACGCCTCTCTTACATGCTCTCGCACGTTCCAAACGCCGACAGGCATGAGGTACCCTTCATGCACCTCCCTGAGTATTAGCACAACCGCCTGCCTGTTCAGCTCCTTGAGCTTCTCGCTCACAGCAAGCCTTGCAGCATAGTAGCACCCTCCGATCTCGGCGTACTCGCTCCTTCCATCAAAGCCTTCATACGATGAGTATATGGAAACGCTAGTGCCGTCAACGTTCCAGACAGTCTTGGGATACCACGCTTCAGCGGACTCGTACTCCCAGTTTCCGGGTATGAAGAAGATCATCCACCTGTTGTCAAGCGAGACGTGATAGTAGGCGTAGACAGCGTCTATCTGGTCCAGGTCCTTCACGACCTTGAGGTTGTCCTTCGAAAGCGTATCATCAACGGCAGTTATGCTCCATCTTGTAGGGACAAACTTCCTGTTGTTTTTCAATCCAAATAACCCTGCAGAGAGCGACTTCTGTATCTTTGAGACAGGGAGGCCCTTTTCATAAAGCTCCCGCATTGCCGTGCGGGCGGTTGCATCTGTATCAAGGTACATCCTCTCTATCTTCCTGTCGGCCCTGGTGTTGTGCAGCTCAAAACCCTTCATAAGCGCGCTGGGCCCAAAGGGCTGTACCTCATCCAGCATCGTCATCTTCACGAATGGCTTCTTCTTGAAAAGAACATCGGAGTCTGCGGGCCTCTCGGCAAGGGCAAGGTCGCGTATCTGCTGCTCCATCTTTCCTTTCTCAACATCTGTGACCTTAGAAACGTGCATTCCCCTGACGAGTCGCGACCTGAAGTCCACTATCGTCTCCATAGAGAAGTGTGTCCACCCCTCAGGCCTCCCCATGAGCGAGGTGTCTCCGAATTCTGGAGGGACCATAGGTCCGATGTAAACATTTGGGTAGTTGAACCTTCCGATGAATATGTCAGTAGGCGACGACCCCGATATCTCCAGCCTGTCGGTCATCGGCAGCATCTTCATCCTGTAGTACTGCCTTAGCAGCGCGGGGTCCCTCATGTGCTGGTAGGCCACTGTCGACCTCTTTACGCTGATGGTGTTCTTCTGTCCTATCGTATAGAGCTCCTCAAGGATCTTCTTCCTGTCCAATCTCCCACATAGGAGCATTGCATAGAAGATATTTATTGATTTCAATCGTTTACAGATACATGAAAAGCATAGCTGCAAGGCTTCAGAGGATATTCAAGAGCACAGATGTGGATGTAATACTCTTGACAAACACAACTGTAAAGGACAGCTACTTCACATACCTCACAGGGCTTTACGAAAGCGCATTCGAGAGCTCTATACTTCTTGTGGAAAGAAGGAAGGCAACCCTGATCACAACGGTCTTGGAGTATGATGTTGCAAAGAGGGTCTGTCCAAAAGAAATCAAGGTTGTTGCAGCGCAACTGCGCGAGAAGACTTTCGAGATGCTCTCAAAGCACATAAAGGGCAAAAAGGTTGGAATAAATGGAGCATTCCTCTCCTACAATCTCTACAACAGGATAAAGAAAGAGTACAAACCACGCGAATTGATAGATGTAAACGCGGCGCTCGCTTCTGCCAGGCAGATAAAAGACAGGGAAGAGATAGAGCTCATGCGCAAGGCAAACAAAATAGTCATGAAGGCGTTTGCAGGAATACAGAGCCATCTAAAGGAAGGCGTTACAGAAAAGCAAACTGCAGAGATGTTCAATGATATCATGAAAAGGAACGGCGCAGATGCACCGTCTTTCCCAACGATAGTATGTTTTGGCGAAACGGCTGCAGTGCCGCACCACGTGCCTGGAGATGTGAGGCTTTCTAAAAACAGCTTTGTGCTGATTGATGCTGGCGCATTATACAAAGGCTACTGTTCTGATGTGACAAGAACATACATCTTCAAGCCAGATAAGAGTTCAGCGAAGTACAAGCGCATGATCGACATGTACAATACGGTAAAACAGGCACAAGAGCTTGCTCTCAAGTACATAAAACCAGGCATCAAGTGCGAAGTGCCTTACAATAAAGCAAAAGAGCTCATAGACACTGCGCACAATGGAATATACAAGGGAAGATTCATTCACGGCCTGGGTCACCAGATCGGCATAGATGTCCACGATGTTGGGCCCAACCTTACACTGAACAGCAAGAAGAAAATAGAGGAAGGGATGGTTTTTAGTGACGAACCAGGAATATACGTTGACGGATTTGGAGGTGTAAGGATAGAAGATGACGTTCTTGTAACGAATAAGGGCGGAAAATTTATTTGAAAAATTTGACAAAGATGGATCCATGGATACAAGAAAAAGAAAATTATTAAAAATTCAAAAAAGAGCGAATTCATACAAAGGCAAGTGGGTTGTAATACCAGAAAAACGGATCATCAAGGATATCAGGGAGGATAGAGATTCAAGATAAAGAATTTAGTTCGTTTCCATCAACATTGAGCCTGTGCTTTGACATAATCTCTCTTATTATCTGGCCCTTGTCCTTCGTGCGCTTCTTTTCCTGTTCAACAAGTTTCTTTAGCGCCTCTCCGCTCAACCTCTTCAACCCGTTTTTCTCAACGATCTTCTCTACCGGCATATCCTCCTTGCAAAGCGCCTTCAGCACCTCTTCGACAGCCTGCTTTGTTATCCTCTTCTTACTGTACCGTTCGAACAGCTCTGCAAGCCTCTCTTCCTTTATTGAATCTACATTCAATCCCGCACGTTTTAGCTCTGTGAACTTCTGAAGAAGAGTGTTTGCAATGAATTCAGGCTCGTCAACAGACTCGGCAAGCATCCTGTAGGTCTGTAGCCTCGTGGAAAGCATCATCTGCCTTGCAAGGTTGGCACTCTTAAGCTGCTTTGTAAGCTCTTTCTCCTCTTTTTCTATGTTCGGAGCAATAGAATCAGCAGTGGCAATAATCTGTTTTGTTATCCGTATAGGCCTTGCATCGGTCTCTGGGTACATTCTCGACCCGCCTGGCAGAGGTCTAAGAAATCTTGTTGTATAAGTTCCATCATTTATCGCACCCCTCGTTTCCAAAGGAACTCCAACCGATGCGTATTTTGCCCTTTCGATTGCAAATTCAGCCGCCTTTCTTGCCGCATCTTCTGGACCTGCAATTATTATGAAGGAATCATCGTTCTTTAACGATAGTTCCTTTCGAATTCCGCTTATCTCTTGCTCAGAAAGGCTGTATCCCTGCAGGTTCTCATCGCTGTGTATTATCCCCTTGACTCCTGATGATTTCGCGTAGTCGCTTATCTCCGTGCCGAGCCTCCTATTTGTAGATACCTCCCTGCCAAGTATTCCCTTGAATCCGCTCAGCTTGAATCCAACCACAATTCCTTTGTTCTCAAGGTGCGAAGCGACAACTTTTGCCTTTGTACCCTTGAATACTTTTGTAAGCTCTTTCATGACACCCACAGAAGCCTTCCTCTTTTTCAACTCGTCCTTTATCTTTAGAAGCTCCTGCTGCCTCTTTACTTCGTTGTCTATGAACTTGTCAACGTAATCTATCTCTTGAAGCCCCTTTATCTCAACTCTCGCACCGTCTCTTATTGAGACATTGACGTCCTGCCTCACCGAGCCTATTCCTCTCTGCACCTTTCCGGTTATTCTCATCATTGTGCCGATGTACAGGGCAATGTCCTTGGCCTCCTTTGGCGACCTTATACCTGGCCACGTGTCTATTTCAACGAGCGGAACTCCAAGCATGCCAACGTCGTAGGTTATCTCCTGCCCGTTGGACGACTCCATCCTGCATGATTCCTCTTCCACAAATATCGATGGAATCTCGATCCGTTGCCCATTCACCATTATGAAGCCATCAAATGCTACCATTGCCGTCCTTTGGAAGGCGCTCGGGTCGCTGCCGTCCACTACCCCCTTCCTCATCGGCTGTATCTCATCAACGAGCTTCATGTTCATCGTCCTTGCAAACGCAAGGGAGGTCTGCAGCGCCTCGCGGTTCATGTCGTGCGGTGGCTCTTCATCTATCTCCACTAGGCAGGAGTGCCCCTCGGTTATTTTGTAAATAAATCTACGTTTTCTCTGCTCCTCAAAGCCCGATGATACATCAACTGTGCCCAGCTCCCCTGCTATCGCCCTCTGATATCTTGTTACCGACCCTTCCCTTTTGTTTTTGCTTTCGATTATGTTTGTTGGGCACGCGCAGAAGAGCTTGCTAGGCGTGGCAAGCCTCTGGTGGATCTCAAGGCCACATTTGAATCCGATGCTCTTGTAGAATTCGTAGTCATCCGGCATAACTACACCAAAAACGCATCGTAATCGGTTCTCTGGTTTATCTCTCCGGCAATGTTCTTTGGCAGCATCTCCCTCGCTTTCTTCGCATCGTAGTTGCCAAGCAGCCATCCCAACTTTATGTAAGCGGTCTCTGGAAGCATGTCCTCGCAGTAGATCACTCCTATATCTTCCAATTTTCTTGCCGTGCTGTAGACATTAGCGTTTACCCTGCCATAGAGCGTCTGCGATGTCATTCCTACGATGACTCCTTTTGCTATAGCGTTCTTTATGTGCTCCAACCAGGAGTGGCTCTTTGTTGTTGGGGACAATGGCGCATGTCCAAGGCCCGTGCCCTCTATTATTATTCCCTTGTATCCCTTGCCAACATAGTAATCGATTATCTCTGGATTGGAGTTTGGATATACTTTTACAAGTGCAACCTTTTCCTCAAAATCTGTCTTTGCTGTTACCTTCGTCTTCGTGTGCGCCATCTTCTTGTATTGGCTGGCGTAAGTAATCTTTCCATCTTGGGTTACGTATGCTATTGCGGTATCATTGATCGGCCTGAATGCATCCCTTCTTGAGGAGTGCATCTTCCTCGCCTTTGTTCCGCGAATGAAATGGCACTCGTTGTCTGAGCTTGACCTGTGCATGCATATCCCTACCTCTGCTATGTCAGATTTCGCAGCTACCTGCGCAGCGCATATCAGGTTGATGAACGCATCGCTCGATCCCCTATCGCTGCTCCTTTGCGCACCTACCAAGACTACAGGAGCATTCAGATCCTGAAGCATGAAGCTCAAAGCTGCAGATGCATAATGCATCGTATCTGTTCCCAATGTTACAACTACCCCTCTTGCTCCCGAATTGAGCGCACCTGCGATCTCCTTAGCAAGCTTTTGCCATTCCGGGTACGATAGATCCTCGCTCCATATCGTGAATGGGTTCGTTGCGGATATCTTCGCTATCTCTGATAGCTCTGGCACCTCGTAGAACAGCTCCTCTGGCTTGAGAAGAATGTGCACCCCGCCTGTCTTGTAATCCACCTTGCTGCCTATCGTTCCTCCAGTGTATATGAGCGAGACGTTTGGCAGCTTGCCATCCTGCTTAAGCGACGCCTTGGGAAAGCTTGCGGGCTTTCTCTCTTCATCATCCAGCTTCGTTATCCTTGTATTCTCGAACTTTACCCCTATGTTGTAGCCATTCTTGAGTTTTATCACAATGGCATCAGGGCTGCCAGCCTCGGTTGTTGGCATCAGTGTCCCTTCCACATTGACCCCATCGTACTCTATCTTCAGGGCGTCTCCCGTCTTTATCCCATTCTTCTTGAAATATTCAGCTATCTCTTTTGAGTACATATGACCACTACGTAAGCCTTGCATATAGGACGTTGCACGAGGCCTTCTCTATCTTTACTCTGACCTTGTTGCCTATAAAAACGTTTTCGTCCGTGTCCTTTTTCTTTATTATTACTTTCTTGTAATTATCTGTACGTCCGTTAAAAGAACTTTCTTCAGTTTCTGTTATAAGCACATTCGATATTGTACCAACAAAACTGTCGTTAATCTCTTTTTGGACTTTTCTCACAACTCTTCCCAGCTCTGCGCTCCTTTCTGTTATAGTTTCTTGTGAAAGCTGTTTCAATTTGGATGCCATTGTGTGGGGTCTACTCCAGAATTTGGACATGTTAACAATGTTTGGCCTAGACTCTCTTACAAAACCCAATGTCTGTTCAAAGTCTTGTTCTGTTTCTGCTGGATAGCCAACAATAATATCCGTTTCAACAGTAATCCAAGGAATTTCTGCCCTTATTCTATCTACATATTCGTTAAAATGTTCTATCGTGTACATTCTTCTCATATGTCTTAGGACATCATTGCTCCCTGACTGCACAGGAAGGTGAACAAACTTGTAGAATTTCTCACTCTTCATTATTTCTATGAAGGAATCTAGGTATTTGGAAATATGCTCTGGGTTTAGCATACCTATTCTAACCTTGAAATCACCAGCTATTTTTGAGATTTTTAGCATAAGCTTGGCTATGTTCGTTGCTCTATCTAGTCCGTAAGCCCCGGTGTCTTGTGAAGCGAGCTGTATCTCTCTCGCTCCTCGCTCTACCGAAAGTTCAACAGCTTTAACAATAAGTTCTTCAGAAAAACTGTTAAGAGGGCCCCTCGCAAACTTTGTTTCGCAGAACAAACAAGAACTTGCACAACCGTCATTTATCGCAATTTTAGATATAACGTTGCTGTTTGGTGAGGCGAACACCAATCTATCAATTTTTTTGTAATCGTTGATTACCTGTTTCTGTCCCAAAACCGCACTTTTTACTACTCCTGCAATACTTTCTATATTGTTTGTTGTTACTACGCTCGCGTTCTGGTTG
>DATJLP010000017.1:0-36235 GCA_035509375.1 Candidatus Acidiferrum sp. | reverse complement strand
AAGCAATCTAGAATGATACTGCATTGTATATTGCTATAAAGACTGCCATTATCGAGAGAGGCACACGAACTGTGAGGTCAGGTGAGGTAGCTGACACATACTTCAGAGGGTATTATCACACATATGATGGAATCAACACAGCCTTCGAGATTGGTAGATTACCAATTAGACCTGCGCTTCCTTTGGATGCTGTTGAAAGTAAATTGGGTTTGACGGTTGATTACCCATATCTGGACCCTAGGGTTAGGAATTTTGCTATGACTCTGTCTAGAGAAGAAAATGTAATCACCAGAGATGTTCCAGGAGCATTCTCAGATACGCCTCCAGGTAAAGGGACCTTAAAAAACCCTGCTTACATCTTAGGTAAATTGGCCCTAAGACGCGCAATGATTGGAATACTTCCAGATGAGATAGTATCTAGAATAAAAACTGAAATAGAATTTGGTTCCGGTATGGCTAATCTGAGACCATACCTACGAAGGCAGTTAGGCGAAGGACAGAGAGAAGAGTTAGAGGAAACGGACGGCGTGCATTTTAGGAACAATGCGCATGCAGGTATTTATGTTCTGTATAGAGAAGCCGGATTAAAACCCAAACCTCCAAAAGAAGGTGAATATGCGTGTACGTGGTGTGGCGGTGGAGTTAGTTTCGGTCCCAATGGTGACAACAAATATTGTAGCACCTGTGGCGCGTATCCTGCAAATAAATTGCCAGAAAGCCATTAACTTGCTATTCAAATAACCTTAAAGAAGCGAAATCAATAAATATCTCAGATTGGAATGACTAAGTGGATATAAATGTTAGCCGGAAAGGGGGCACTTTCATTAGAAGATAGAGATACAGAGAGCCTTGATGATGCAAAAATACTTAAGGGCATAAATAACCCTTCTGGGTGCATCAATAAAGCGGCTAAAGCAGAAAGTGAAGGAGACTATTTAACTGCAGTTAGAACTATAGAAGCCGGCATGAGGAGATTTACATCTGATGAAGATAGGTTAGGCGTGTATCTTAGTGGCTTGCTTCAGAGAACACAGGCGGCAGAGAAAGCTGGATTGGCGAGAAGAGCTCCAGAAAGAGTTGTGAACCCTCGTTCCTAGACGTATCACCTACATAAAAACAGAGCTAATAGCCTGGAGAGGGAATTGAACCCCCAACCTATTGCTTACAAGACAATCGCTCTACCATTGAGCTACCCAGGCGCGTAGGTATCTGTGATTAAACACTTTTATATATTACTCTCAACGCTTCAGAAGAAGAGGTATGCATACCTCACAATCGCATCGACAATGTAATGGAGCTGGCTGAGCCTCGCCCCCGTCTTCCTTATGAATTCTAGATTTTCCTTGCTCACACCCTTTATGTATACAAGGAGCGGCGGGAAGAGAAGGAGTGCAACTATCCCGTCAACTACAAGAGAGAGTATCCTCTGGTGCATCAGCATGGCTATTCCAAACATGACTATTCCGACTATTGCGGATGCCAAAGCCACCCTTATTATCTCGCCGAACTTGTGCTTGAATTTGAACTGCTTCTCTAGAGCCTTCATGTAGAGGATGTCGAGAACTATCGGGGTTATAACAAATAGCGCGATAAGTACCCCTGCGACCTTGAACAACGGGGCTAAGAGGACAAGAAGGATTATCTGCATAGCTGTGGCGCCAAGTTGGTACTTCATGAACTTCTTCGTGTCACCACTACCTATTATCAATGTGCCTGCGTACGACCCGATTATCCCCAGCGCCATGCCGACTATCATTACAGAGAAGTATAGAGGCGCCGTAGCGTAGCTTGAAGAGAAGAGAAGCTTTATGAGCGGCGTGGCGCAGGCTACGCCGTATGCCACGATGGGCAGCAGGAATATTGTTGTGTAGTAGATGCTCTTGTTGTAGATTGTGCCTATCTTCTCTGCTGTCTTCTTCCTTGAAAGCGCGCTTGAGAAGGTGCCGATGAGTATGAAGGTTGTTGCGGTTATTGTAAGGTCGACGAACCTTGCAAGTTTGTAAGCAGCCCCGTAGTTTCCAACAACCGATGCTATCGCCACAACGCCAAGCACCAGGACCGCAAGGTTTAGCGCGCCCTGCATCGCAACATACGATGCCATGATTGGAGCCGAAAACGAACCTATCGACTTGATGTCTTTCTTGTCTGGTGAGGCTATGCCAAAGCCGATCTGCTTCAGCATGTAGATGAAGCCGACCGCAGATCCAAATACGAGGCCTATCAGCATTCCTGCCACAGCGCCAGCAACCCCATAACCCATGAGTACGAAGAGCACAGATCCGACAAGGTACATTACAGAGTATATTGTATTCGCTATTGTAGCCTCGACAACCTTTCCTAGGCCGACCAGCACGCCCTGCGTAAGGTTGAATAGTACGACGAAGAGCTCGGATACGGCCGCTATCTGCAGCGCTAACGTCAATCCTGGGTTATGATAGACGCTTGCCGCTATCAAGCCGCTTATCAGTACCCCGATTATGGCTATTGCGAGCGCAGCTGGCAGCGCGATCACATAGCCGCTTGTCAGGATCTTCGATATTCTCAGTTTGTTGCCGTTCCTTATCTCTGGAAGCATCTTTCGGTATGCAGTCCCTATTCCGAATGTCTGCGCGATGCCCAAAACTCCTGCGAAAGCGACAGCTATCGTGTAAAGGCCGTATGATGAAGGTTGGAGGTACCTTGCAAGGAAGATCAGAAGGACAAGGACTACGACCGATGTGGCAATCTCACCCATCAGGTATATCGTGCCCATGCGGGCGGCGCTGACGCCCAGCTCCTGCACCTCTCCTAGCTCGTTATTGGAATTGTAAGCCACTTAACCACATAACTAGTCCTTGGCAACGAAACGGTCCATTATCTTTGCCGCGCGCACCTTCCTCTTCTTGTGAATCTCTAGGAAGCCGTTGATGCGCTTCGCAAGATCCGCCTTGTGTTCCCCAGCAAGTATCTTTCCGCTCCGCTCTGCCTCGAATATCTTCTCGAGCTTCTTGTCGTCGGGCTCGAAGAGATACCTGTAGTACTGACAGACCATGCACCTGTCCGGGTCTCCGCCGTGCTTCCTCTGGAGCTCTGCGGTGGCCTGCTGGCCGGTTAGCGCGCGGTTGACCTTCCTTGTCACCTCTTCTGGAGTGTCGTTCAGATAAATGGTATTGAGCTTCTCGCTTGCCGACATCTTTGCCTCTCCCGAAAGAGATGGAAGGAACATGTTGTGTATTATCGCCGGCTTATAGTAGCCGAGCTTGCCGATCACGTCCCTTGCGACCCTGAAGTGGACGTCCTGATCGACCCCCAAAGGAATGAGGCACGGCACGTTCTTGCCAGCCTCTACCGACTTAAGAAATGCAGGCACAGCCTGCATGCTTGTGTAGAATATCCAGCCTATGTTCGTGTCGTTTCCTACGCCGAACGCATCCTTGACTGTTGAGAAGGTTATGTGGCCCGCAACCTTGACCGCCTGCTTGTAGAGGGTCTTTGAGTACTCGGTATCAAGGAAAATCTTCGTCTTCCTCGAGTTGAAGCCCATGGCGGCTATGTTCAGGACTGCGTCCTCTGCGAGCTTGTGGTAGTCCTCAAGGCTCATTCCCAAGTTCTGCCTCGCCCAGTACTTCTCCTCATCCGGTATCTGAATAAGAACCTCAACGCCGAACTTCTCCTGGAGCCATTGGGTGAATATGAAGGGAAGCAGGTGGCCGAGGTGCATCTGCCCGGACGGCGCCAACCCAGTGTACAGGTAGAACTTGTTGCCCTTCTCGTATTCATCAAGCAGCCATGCAAGCTCCCTCTGCGCAAATACGATCTTCCTTCTGAGGAACCAGTGCAGGCTTCCGGTATACTTCTCGACCTTCTTAAGCAGCTCATCGTCTATCGGCTTTATGCCGAACTGCTTCTCAAGCGCATCATAGTCTATCTTCCCCTCTACCTTCCATGGTGTTACCTTGAACTGCTCTGCCATTGGACCACTAGCCTTTTCCAACAAAGGCTTATATTCATTCTGTATGCGGGTTTTGAAAAGCTATAAATATGTGAAAAATGCTGCATATTATCCGTGGTAAGATGGTGCAAAAACCGCTAACTGCCAAAGAACTTCATGAAGCTTCTGAAACCAGCCATGGCGCGGCGGGGGTGCTGGGGGTTGTCACAGGAACAGCCGCAGGCATGTCGCACCACATGGTTGGAACGTCAAAAACCATGGACCTGGCGGTTGCGCTTGCGAGTGCTGCAGCTGCGGGAAGGCTCTTTCTCAGGGGCTACGCGAAGGCTGCCGAGGCCGAGAGAACAGAGCAGCAGTCTCAGAGAAAGTAGCAAGCTTTAATAATCTTGATTGACAAGTTAGTCTGCTCTTTACAGAGAGATTTATTACAAGTTAATTGCTATTATTCGGTGCTTAAGATGGGAAAGTTTCCTCTCGCAGATGCAGAATTATCTAAGATAATGATATGCAAGAGGTGCAAGGGGCGCAACAAGGTAGGCGCAACGAAATGCAGGAGGTGCGGCTACCCGTATCTAAGGCCGAAAAGGAAGGACATAAAGGTAAAGAAGTGAGCAAATGGCAGAGATGACACCAATAGAGGAGCTAGTAGTTAAGGCCATGCAGGAGCTTGGCGCGACAAAAGACTCGGTAATAAAGACAGCTGACGACATAGCCAAGAAGTGCAACCGGCCCAAGGGCATGGTGGCGAACACGCTCGTGTCGCTAATGCAGAAGAACGTCATAAAAAGAATCGCAAGGGAGAAGGCTTCTGGGTATTACGTTATCCAACAGTGATGCTATGGCCGAAGACGAGGACTATGTAGACTTCATGGCTAAGTACAAGGACTGGATATCGATAAAGCGCCTTGGGATAAAGCCAAACACGAAGCCAGAGGAGATAGTCTTCCACCTTGCAGGGATAAGGAACACTATTGACATGAAATCCTTCCCAATGCTGGGCATAAAGACAGCGCCCCTTGATGCAGAGGCGGCAAGGGCCGCCGGCGGAAAGAAAAAGAAATTCAAGGATTTGGGCGCGGCGGTGTCGGAGCTGGAGAGCTCGAGCGCAAAGCACGCTGTGGAGCAGGCTGTGGGAGGCGCAAAGGAGCTTGCGCCGCTCGCCTGGATATACCTTCTCGGCAAGGTGATAAGCACCCTGGATTACGACGCCTCGATAAACCAGAAGACCATGTCCAAGATCTTCCCAGATTTGAAGATAAAGAAGCCGCTCGGAAGGCAGAAGAAGCAGAGTGATTGAATCTCTACGGTCATCCTGAAATGCCCGAAGTGCAAGAAGGCATTTCGCTACTCATTCATTGTGGGCATGAAGGTAAACTCCATACGCATCTGGAACCAGCGCTACATGATGTGCCCGAAGTGCAGGCACTGGTCGCTGTTTAAGCTGTCTGGAAAAGGGGTCAAGAGGATAAAGTTCTAAAATCCCTTGAGCTACTTCTTCTTCATTCCCGGGAAGAAGCCAATTATGTCGGTTGGCCCCGGCGCCCTGTTGCTCGCCAGTGCTGCCGTGTCTGCCGTCCTGAGCGGCTGCATAGCCACTGGGGTCGTATCCGTTGGTGTCTCCCTGGTCGCCTGTGGTATGTCTGTGGCAACGCGCGCTGGCCCCTTTAGAATTGCCGGTTCTGGTGCCCTCTGCGCATCGTGCACGTCCAATCCCGTTCCTGGTATGTGTGCTTGCATACAATCATCGTGTATTCGGTGAATTAATGAAATAGTTGTCCTTTATATATGACGTCTGTGGGTTCGGCTTATGACGTGCCGAGGGGGCGTACGCCAAAATCGCCTTAAGAAAGCAATAAATAGATTCATTTCATTTGAGTATCGTGGTGCGGTGCCGATCAAGATAACAAACAAGGTAAACGAAGTTATAAGGCGCGACAAGAAGGTTATGTTTACGACGACAAGGGAGCTCTATCCCTTTGTCGCAGACCACGGCTCTGGCGACTATGTATATGACATAGCCAACAACAGGTATCTCGACTTCTCGAGCTTCATAAGCGTCTACAACTTCGGAGTGAACGGAAACGCAGAGATAAGGAAGGCGGTGAAGGATCAGGCCGACAAGCTGATGCACGGCGCCTTCCTCGACTACTATGCGGAACTTCCAGTGAAGTTCGCGGAGAGCCTTGTAAGCATGATGCCGCGCGGCTTTGGGCGCGTATTCTTCTCCAACTCTGGAACGGAAGCGAACGAGGACGCGATAAAGCTCGCGAAGCTCTTCACGAAGAGGAATTACATAATAGGCTTCTACGGCGCATTCCACGGAAGGAGCCTGGGCTCACTCGGGTTGACATCGACAAGCACGAAGCACAGGGAGCACTTCGGCCCCTTCCCGAATGTGGTGCATGCGCTTTACCCGTATCCGTACAGGTGCCCCTTCGGCACAGACGACCCTGAGGAGTGCAGCAAGATGTGTATCTCCCACATAGAGAGGAACATACTTGCCAAGGAGTATTCGCCAAAGGAGGTGGCTGCGATATTCGTCGAGCCGATACAGGGGGAGGGCGGCTACATAGTGCCTCCAGCGTCTTTCATAAAGGAGCTGAGGAGGATTGCCGACGAGCACGGCATACTCCTCGTCTCTGACGAGGTTCAGTCTGGGTACATGAGAACAGGAAAGTTCCTCGCAATGGACAATTTCAAGGTTACGGCTGACATATACACAATGGCAAAGGCGCTTGGGGCGGGGCTTCCGGCTGGGGCCACAATCGCAAAGAGCTCTTTCGGCGATACGCCATCCGGGTCCCACGCAGGAACCTTTGGAGGCAACCTGCTTGCAATGGCTGCAGGCAACGCATCGCTCAGCTACCTGAAGAGGAACAGGAGGCGCATCGAGCAGGGCGTGAAGGAGAAGGGAAGGTACGTGATGAAGAGGCTTAACAGGATGAAGGAGAACTACGAGATCGTTGGCGATGTGAGGGGGATCGGCCTCATGATAGGCGTTGAGCTGGTGAAGAGCAAGAAGACAAAGGCGCCAGCGGCCAGCGAACGATCGATAATACTGGACGGCTGCTTCAAGGACGGGCTTCTTATGCTCCCCTGCGGCGCATCGACGATAAGGATAATCCCGCCGCTGACAATCGAGAGGGCGCACCTCGAAAGGGGCATGGACATACTGGAGGAGAACATAAGGAAGGCCTCGGCGTCCATCAAGGCTTAGCTGATGATGCAATGGCGCAACGCAGCACGAAAAATAAAATAACCGCAGAGAGGCTGCACTGGGCCAGGTTCCTTGCGGCCATTTTTGCCGTGCTGATCTCGGCAACGCACCTCGCGTCTGCGATACCTTCCGGGTCGTTCGCCAGCGGCCCTTCCGCCGCGCCCGCGAATGCTGTTGCGGTGCATCGCTCCCCGAGCTTCAATTTCACCGGCTTCTGGATAGAATTCGAGGTGATAGTCTACATCGTGATAGCGATAGTCTTCCTGCTGGGCCTCAGGACCTGGTACGTGCCTGCGGTCGCCTTCAACATATTCAACATCGCTGTTTTCTTCCTGTCAGGGGCAATCGCAATACCGGGGATAACCACAATGGCATTCGGCAGCAGGTTCGCCGTCTTCTCGAGCTTCAGCGTAATGAGCATACTCGTGGCAAGCTGGGCGCTCCTTCTCATAATCAGCCTCGCGCTGCTCAAGTTCGACCCGGGATCGGAGCTGGACAGGCTGCTCGTAACCAGAAAGGGCTGATTTTAATATCTATTCGTCAAATATATGCTTTACTGCGATCGTAGTCTAGCCTGGTAGGACGTTGCCTTGCCAAGGCAGCAACCCGGGTTCAAATCCCGGCGGTCGCACCAAAATCTCACCACTAGATTTAATTATAGGTTTGCTCCGATATTCAAAAGTTCTTCCCTGGTTGGTGACCTGAGCATTCCTGCGCGCTCCATTTCTGTGAAGCTTTGCAATTTTCTAAGTGTAGCCATTCCTTGCTGAGCGAGTATAAACCCGCCTCTGTTGGCGGAAAATTTGTCTGCAGCATAACCGTACAACACAAATTCCTCCCTCCACCCTCCTTTGTGGCGCAACATTTTAGCCAACTTCATGACCTCTTCTGGGGTTTTACATCTCTCAAGTAAAATAGCAACAATTTCCTTATCAGGGCTTTTGACCACTGCGGTGTCTTCAATAGTTTCTTCCGATCCTCTTCCTGTTTTGTTTATATTTTTTGACACATTCAACACATTTTGTACCATTAAACTGCTACATCAATAATTTAACTGGTGCTTTAGTTTTCGCTTATTGTGATATATAGGTTTCCATAAAGCTACCAAATATCTACAGACGCGCAGAGGGGAGCTACACCAGTGAAATGCTTATATATCTGGACTGCGTAATATGGTATTATGCCTGAAAACACAGGAATGAGAAAATTTGAGAATAGCATCACAAGCTGGGTTCCTCCCCGCATTGAATCAAGCCCAACGCCAGTGCGCAAAAGAGGGGTGGATATGACTGAGGAAGAGCAGCGTGTGGCTTCCAATATGGGGATTTATGCCCTCCCAGTACTTGGAATTGTGGAAGAGACCTCTACGCTATCGAGATTAAGGCGCGGAATCGTGAACCTGAGGGAATCATTGAGACGGAACCCGGATCACCTTGATGGTGCTGGGAATAAAATCAGATAAGACTATTACCAGATCTGCTTCTTCATGGTTTTACATTAAACAAACAGGGCGGCAAATACCTTCGCATCGGCAACCATGTCCTTTATCACAAGGTACTCATTTGGCTGGTGGGCTATGTCATTGCATGTGAACCATACAACTGATGGATAGCCCTTCCTTCTGAAATACGCTGCGCATGTCCCTCCTCCGATGCCTATTGCCTTTGGCTTTATTCCGCGCTGCTGCCTTATCGCCTTTTTCAAAACCCTTACAACCTCTGAGTTGACAGCGGTTGGCGGTGCCGCCTTTTCATTCTGGACAAATTCAATTTCTATTCTTACGCTCTTGAACTCCGGCCTCTTAGCTATCTTCCTTACGTCGCGTATTACCTTCTCCTTATCGTACTCGGGAAGAATCCTCGAATCGAGATATGCAACCTCTGTCCCGGGTATTATGTTTATGCTGTCGACATTCTTCTCGTGCTTTGTCATCTCAAATGTCGAGGTGCTCGGCTGGAAGAGCCTGTTCGATTTCGTATACTTTGAATGGAGCTCCCTGTCTACCGTGTTGAGGAACCTTACTAGGTACCTGAAGGCATTGGTTCCAAGGGCCGGTGTACTCGCGTGCGCCTGCTTTCCATGCACCGTTATCTTGAACCAGACTATGCTCTTCTCTGCGACCTCTATCGTGTCGCCCTTTACGCTTCCCGCATCTGGTACAATGAAGAGGTCTGTGCTCTTGAAGATTCTCTCGTTCAGAAGTTTCTTTATTCCATAATCGCTTCCCAATTCTTCATCTGCGACAAGTACAAGGCCGAAGTTGTACCTTAATTTTGTATTTGCTGTTTTTAGTGCTTTAAGGGCGTACATGCTGGATATGGCTGGCTGTCCATCATCCATAGTCCCTCTTCCGTATATCTTTCCATCCTTCACCGCTGCCTTGAAGGGATCGGTCTTCCAGAGCTTGATGTCACCTTCAGAGACGGTGTCTATGTGCGAGACGATCCATATCGTGCGCTTCTGGCTGCCATACTTCACAACAAGGCTGGGCCTCTTCGTCTTTGTATTGTCAACGTACTCGTACCTCTCTACCTTGAAGCCCCACGACCTCAGGAGACCTTGAAGAAAGTCGGCCCTCTTCCCCTCCCCCGTGCCTCCGCTCATTGGGGATATCGACTTTATCGATATCATCCTTGACATCGTTGCTACCATGTCTTTCTCGTAGCCATCGAGCATGCCGTTTAGCTTGCTTAGAAACGCCACATTCCCACTCTTTTCAATCGCACACAAAGCTTAAATGCCTTTTATGCAGCGGGCTGCACAAAAGCTTTTTAGGCATGAACAAGGCTGATAGGTTTTGTGATTATATGCCAAAATCGGTACAGCAGAGCGCTGGGCAGAGTCCAGCCCGGCCCATTGATTTGAGGACATCGGGTGCGGAAGAGAAGGCTGCGGAGGTGGTCAGAAAAGAGCCACTGGCAAAGCCTTCGGGAGGAAACGGCTGCGTACATTAGCCCTTTTTCTTTTTTTTATATTACTATAGGGCCGGACTTTAGTCTTGATTCAAGTGTATCTTTGTTGTCGTTCGGTGAGGCTGTCACGCGCCTCGTTTCGCCGCACTTTAGGCACTTGTGTGTTATGGTGTAATTGTTTCTGGTGTAAACGACAGAGTGCGGCTTCATCAGGCCCTTGCAGTCTGACGATCGGTCCCCTGGATTGACATCAACGTGCGTGCTCCAGAGGCACTCCGGGCAGTGGTTAGTGTACCCAGTGCCCTTAACCTCCGTTCCGCAGAGTTTGCAGACGAAGTTTTCTAGAAATCTTTTAAAGTTTGAATTTTCTCTCTTCCCTTGCTTGATCGAATCACCATCTTACCCATTTCCCTTACAATCATTTAGATATTTATAGCTATGCCAAAGAAACCGCAGAAAAATTTATCTAAGCAGATATAAATATTTCAAATGCCGCAAGCAGGATTTGAACCTGCGACCTATCCGTTTCTGTTAAGAAATTATAAGGTCTTTCCTTCAGCGGATCGCTCTATAGTGTAGCGCTATTCACGCTATCCCACTGAGCTATTGCGGCATATGAATGTCTATTATTAATGTCACCTTTATAGCTCTTTTTGTATTTCAAAAATTTGTCCATATGTCGACTGTTAGAGCTACCTATTTCGTTGAACCATTTTTCAAGCATTTTTGTACCATATACAGATATGTGATAATCACTACCAGTGCCATCTTTCCTTATCTGCTCTCTCTTATGAACTCTGAAAAAATGTTGGTCTAAAATATCTCTAAGCTGTTGTGCCATGGCGCCACTAGTTGTAGATATCTCTACTGTAGGATATATTGATTCTTCATATGTCTTTTTACTGAAAAACACAGTGCCATCGGTATCAAAAATCCCTCGAACAGTGGAGCTCGTACATCCCCATCCTTTTTCAATTATAGATTTAGGTATAGTTATTGTTTTGGCTTTTGGGCCAGAAGGAAGACCTATACTTTTAAGAAACAAGAATGCCTCCTTTTGTTGTAGTGTGAAGCGTAATCCTCCGTAACGCACTTTAAATTTGTAAGGCCTTTTACCAAATAGTTCGTAGGCTACATCTGAAAGGTAATTATAATAGTTTAAATCAAGTTTTGGGTGTCCTGTTAATCCTATGCGAAATCTTGAACCATCAGTCCACATGTGACCGTCGCCTATGAGTGCACCTACAAATTCGCAAAGTTTTGGAGTAATAGTTATTTGTTTCATCTACTCAGTCAAACGGCTTTGACTTTATAAAATAACAAATTTATAAACGTTTCCCGCTACCCGAAGGTAAATGTGTATATCCTGAAGTTTTTGTCTGCCTCTATTTCAAGGACATGCACCCCGTAGGAAGGCGCGGCTATTATGTTGTAGAGCCTCGAAGCGCTTACGTTCACCACGGCCGTGCCGTTTACAAGGTGCGCGTCGCTGCCAAGGTAATTTGAGGTGAGGTTCTGCCCGTCCAGCTTCAACATTATGCTCGTGTTTGTCCCGTTTCCGGACGCGACCACATTGACATACTTCGCCCTGTATATCAGGAAGAGCACCGATCCATTTTCGGCTATGATGCTATCTGGCGCGCTGTACCAGCTCCCTCCTAAGTATATTGTATCGGCCTGCGTTACGTTTGGGAGCGTGTAGTCATACGCCTCGTTGGGCTGTAGCCCCTGCGGGTTCCCGAAGTAGTTTGTACGGCCGGCCTCTATCTCCTGGTAACCCAGGTACATCTCTGGGCTGATCTCCTGCGAGAAGTTCAATATGTCGCTCACGTTGGTAACATTTGAAGGAAGGGTGTAGTTTGCATTTTCGAGCAGCTCCCTGACCACCTGCTCTGTTTCGTTGAAGCTGCTCGGGCTCTCCCCGAAGCTCTCATACCTTATGTCGCCGTTCTTGTCTATGAAGTAATCGGCTGGCCAGTACTCGTTGTGGTACGCGTCCCATGTGGAGTAATTGTTGTCAAGAGCTACAGCGTACGTTATGTTGAACCTCTTTACAGCGCTCTCGACGTTTGTCAGGTTGTGCTCGAACTGGAACTCCGGAGTGGATACCCCTATTATCACAAGGCCGTTGTTTCCGTACTCCTTTTGCAGGGTGTTGAGGAAGGGTATTGTCCTTATGCAGTTTATGCAGGAGTATGTCCAGAAATCCACTATCACAACCTTTCCTTTTAGTTCGGATATGTTGATCGGCTGCGAATTGATCCATGCGGATATCCCCTGTATGTTTGGCGCTGGGCCGTAGTTCTGCAGGTTGGAGAGCGACGGTGCTGCCTGTGAGGCGCTCTTGTTGAAGAATAGCGTTGAGAGCGCGGCCGCCGCTATTATCAACGCTATCACGCCGAAAACGATAAGGTAGATGTTTCCTTTCATGCGCTCGCCTCCTGTGCGCTTGTCCCTGTCATGTATGAGAGGTATGCAGGAAGCAATGGAAGTATGCACGGCGATATGAATGTGAGCAGGCCGGCGACTATGGCGAAGAGGAAGTTGAGCTGCTCGCTGAATGACATGGTTCCAGCTGCGCCAACCAAAAAGACCGCAAGCTCGCCGATGTAGCCGGTGATTACCAGCAAGCCCATTCCGATTAGCAGTAGCCCTCCAACAATGTTGAAGTACCTTAAAGCTGGGCCGACACGCTTCATGAAGCCGGATAGTTTTGAGATGAATACCCCGAATACAAGGAAGGGTATCCCCAAACCTAGAGAGTATGCGAGAAGGAGTAGGAAGCCGATCCCAGGCTGCGAGACGGCAAGCGCGTATATTGCTCCGAGTATGGCGCCCACGCAGGGCGTCCACCCGAGCGCAAACCCGACGCCGAAAAGCAGCGATGAAAGATATCTGTTGTCAAGCCTTCTGAAATGGAGCTTGTGCTCTGTTGAGAAGAATGGAACTATGTACCTTGCAGATGCTATGAGAAGTATTCCAAACGAGAGGATTATTATCCCGCCGGCAACCCTTATGATCTCCATCGCCTGGAAGGATATGTGAGATAAGAAGGTCTGCAGCAGTATCCCTATGGTAGAGAAGACGAGCACGAACCCGATTACGAAGAAAACCGAGTTAAGGAATATCTTCTCTTGATCGCTCATACCCAACCCCAAGCCGCACTACACTCTCTGTGTAAATATTTAATATCGACTATTTGGCGAAAGAAAGCTATTTATTGCTGGGATGAAAACTGATACCATGCCAACGTGGGAGGAGCTGGGCGAGGCTGCAAAGCTTGTCAACACAGAGAAGCTCGAGCCCCGCGCGTACCAGATAAACATCTCAAAGGGCATAATGAGGGGGCCGAACAGCCTCGTAATACTTCCGACGGGCTTGGGAAAGACCCTCATCGCGGTTTTCGCGATAGCAAGCGCGTTGTCAAAGGGAAAGAAGGCGGTAATACTCGCTCCGACAAAGCCCCTGAGCGAGCAGCACTACCAATCTCTGTCAAACCTCCTCAACATTGAAAAGGATGGCATACTCCTGCTTACAGGAACCACCGGAACAAAAAACAGGGGCAGGCTGGAGGAGGACGCAAAGGTCATAGCCGCAACCCCGCAGACGATATCCAACGACCTCAAGGCCGAGAGATTTTCCCTGCAGGACGTCGGGGTGGTTGTCTTTGACGAGTGCCACAGGGCCGTTGGGAGATACGCATACACCTACATTGCCGACGAGTGCAAGCTCAGGGGCGTGCAGCTTGTGGGGCTGACCGCGTCGCCTGGAAGCAACCGGAAGAAGATAGACGCACTGATAACCTCTATGGGGATAGAGAGCATAGAGATCCGCATCACTACCGACGATGACGTCATGGCGTATGTGATGGACAAGTCCACCCACGTGATACACGTGGACAAGGAGAAGACCATGGACAGCATACTCGCCTCATTGAAGTACCTGATAGACGAGCACCTTGCCAAGCTCCACCAGTACGGGCTGAGCCCGTTCAGCAGGTACGACAACATGGCGAAGGGAAAGGTGCTCCAGATCGGCTCCAGCATAGACAAGCTGCAGTCCTCAAACTACAAGTACATGGCGATGTACAACTACGTCTTCCTTCTGCACCTATCGCACGCATACGACCTGCTCGCAACAGAGGGCTTCCACCCCTTCGTCAGCTATTTCGACGCCCTCTCCGCCAGGGAGAACAAGAGCAGGTCACTGCAGAGCATACTGAACAACTCCGTAGTAATAAAATCCGTTGCGAGCGCGAAGTCCGCGCTCAAGGACGGCGTTGAACATCCGAAGATATTCAAGATAATAGACCTGATGACCACGTCGCTGAAGGGCAAGACCGTGATGGTCTTCGCGCAGTACAGGTCGACGATAAAGAAGATAGTCGAGCTGCTCAACGAGTACGGAATATCGGCCATGGGCTTCGTTGGGAAGAAGGATGGAACAACGCAGGCGAGCCAGAAGGAGACGATAGAGAGGTTCAGGGAGGGCGGCTTCAAGGTCCTGGTCGCCACATCGATAGGGGAGGAGGGCCTCGACATACCGAGCGTTGACGCGGTAATATTCTACGAGCCGATACCCAATGAGATAAGGAATATACAGAGAAGGGGGCGCGCTGGAAGGATGCGGGTCGGGGAGATCTACATGCTTGTCACGCGCGGCACAAAGGACGAGATCTACCTCTACATATCGAGGCAGAGGGAGAAGAAGATGTACGAGCTTGTTGAGCGTGCGAGGCTTGATCTTGAAAGGGGATCGTCAAGATACAACAGGAAGCAGGCTAGGCTCGCTTGACTCTTTAGAGGTCTACTCTTGAGGCCTCTTCCGGGGTCAGTGAGCCCTTTGACCAGAAGCCTGGCTGCGCGCTCTGCCCCCTCAGCCTCTTCTGCTGCTCCCGCAGCCTTGTCTTTTGGTATTCGATGGTGGCTCTTTCGGAAGTGAACGTCCCCTCCTCGTAAATCCCAGGTGCGACCCTGAATGTGCCGACGAACTTTGCGTTCTGCACCCTAGTCACGCTGCCGTCCATCTCTATGCAGCCGCTTACAACAGTGTTTACTATCGCCTTGCTGCCGTATGCCATGACGCTTTGCAGGTTCGAGTCCAGCACCAGGCCTGCGCTTATGTGGCTCTTTCCTCCAACGCTTGACCGCAGCACGATGGAGTCCCTGCCCTGCTCTACATCAAAACCTATCTGCGCCGCAATCCCTGGAGAAGAGCCGTACCAGCCTCCGCCGTTCGGGTTCCTTCTAATCGTGTGCTCCACGTTGTTCAGCACGAACGTGGCGACCTTCTCCTCGATGGCTATCTCCCTGGCCCTGCCCTGCAATGCCGCAAATGACCCGACAACGCCGAGGCTGACGTATGCATGCCTCATCCTCTCCTCTATTGTGAGGGGAGTGGTTGCCAGGTGGCCTGCTTGGGACAATGCCGATGGCATATGATCAGAAGTTGCTCTGGTTCTGCTGATACTTATGCTTTTTGATTGCTCCCTGAACCCGAACTGCTTTATATTCTTTCATGAGAATAACTACTGTGGTATCTTGACCAGATACTCGAAGGGCGCCAGGTGCGAGAGAGAGCTCCTCACAATATTGCACGATAGAGGCTATTCTGTCGTCAGGTCTGCGGGAAGCGGCGTCAACTCCATAAGCCCCGACCTTGTGGCCGTGAGAAAGGGAAGGGGGCTTGCGTTTGAGTGCAAGGCGTGGGAGAGCACCAGCATATCCATAGACCCTGATAAGTACAGGTCTCTTGTTGAATGGGAGCAGAACAGCGAGATGCAGACCTTCATAGCATGGAGGATGAACGGGCAGGGCTGGTTCTTCGTCGGCTTGGGGGAGCTCTTCAGGGCGGAGAAGAACTACACGATAACCATGAAGGATGCGAAGAGGATAAACAGGAAGATTGATGAGATAATGAAATAGCCTCTAAAAGGGCCCCAGATAACTATAAATATCATGTCGACCTGAGGCATCAACGGTCATATGCCGGGAGTTATCAGGCCTGAAAGTGTTCCTTCGGAACGTGCGGGAGCCAGCCTCAGGACCGCAGATGGTGTATCCAGAGAGGCGAGGCTGGATCTCGAGATGGAGAGGTTCAGGAGGGGGCACATGCCGTACAGGGTTTCGAAAGACCTCCACATTCACGAATCGGATGTGGACAAGGATTGGCGCAATAATAATTTCGACAGCAGAAGGTCTTTGCACCTCCAGATAACAGAGATATCAGAGAGCCTTGCCAGGTACGATATACCAAAACAGGTTGTGGAGCGCGCCAGGGAGCTCTCAGACAATGTATCAGAGCTGATCCCGCGCCAGATGACGGATATAGCAGCAGCGTCGCTGGCGGCCGCGTGCATAGAAAAAGGAATTCCGCCCTCTTTGAGGGAGATAATACACGCCTCCAACACCAGGGAGCGCAATTTCTACAGGGCCCTGAAGGCTGTCAGGATGGGCAACGACCTCCCGGCAAAGGCGCACGCCCCTGAGGCGTTTGTGCCGTATATACTCCAGCATTTGGGAGAGCACCGCCCCTCCGAAAGCGAGGTCCTCTATCTTCTCGGCAAAATAGAAGGGCTTCCAAAGCGCACCTACACCTCGCCTGACATATTGGCTGCTGCCGCGGTATGCATGCTGGAGCACGAGATGTCTGGAAAGAGGGATGCGGTTCGGCAGGTCTCCTATGCTATAGGGGTCAACCATAGGGGCCTCTCGCATATCGTCAAGAAGAAGGAGCAGCAGATGAGGGAAGCCGGGATTCCGATCCATCCGGGACAGTGACGGCCCGTAGGCCCGTGTTGGTATAAGCCGAACTGGTAGAAAAGCTATTTATAGCTATTGAAACAATTATATACTGTTAAAGGTCTGAAAGAAAAATAGGTAGATTTAATGTTGGATTACACTTACTTCTTCGACGGAGAGCTGTCTGCCCTAGAGGGCATTCTGGACTCCCGGTAGACAGAACGCATAAGCCGATATTAGAGACACTTGCTTCTCTTTCTGGCCTCTGACATATTTGGTGTTAGAATGGCAAAATCATACATAGACGTTGTAAAATACATGGTGGAGGCAAGGTTCGAGATTCAGGGAAGCGTAGAGAAGCCGGACATAATCGGCGCTGTTTTCGGACAGACCGAGGGCCTTCTCGGCGGCGACCTCGACCTCAGGGAGCTGCAGAAGAACGGGAAGATAGGGAGGATAGAGATAGAGAGCTCTACATCGGGAAACAAGACATTCGGCAAGCTCTTCCTTCCATCGTCAATGGGGAGGGTGGAGACCTGCATCCTGTCGGCTGCGATAGAGTCTGTGGACAGGGTGGGGCCTTTCGAGACCGATTTCAAGGTTCAGAAGATAGAGGATACAAGGAACGAGAAGCGCAGGAAGATAATCGCAAGGGCTAAGGACCTTGTGAAGAATCTGCTCGTTACAGAGATTCCAGACAGCAAGGAGATAAGCGAGATGGTTGAGGCCGACGTAAAGACGAGCACGGTGGGGACATACGGCCCTGACAACCTGCCAGCGGGCCCTGACATAGACAAGAGCGAGGAGGTCATACTTGTTGAGGGGCGCGCAGACGTCATAACCCTGCTCAAGAGCGACATAGCCAACTGCATAGCTGTCGGGGGCGCTGCGGGAACGATACCAAAGACGATAATCGCGCTCTGCGCGGCAAAGGAGGCGACCCTCTTTGTCGATGGAGACCGGGGAGGCGAGATGATAATAAGGGGAATAACGAGCATGGCCGACATAGACTTCGTTGCGAAGGCACCTGACGGAAAGGAGGTCGAGGAGCTGACAAGGAAGGAGATAATCAAGGCGCTCAGGTCGAGGGTGCCGATGGAGCAGGTGAATGCAAACAACAAGCAGAGGCTGCAGCAGCAGGAGAGAAGGGAGCAGGACAGGGACCAGAGGTTTAGGAGCAACAGGGAGAGGGAGCCTCCGATGAGGCCTCCGGAGAGGAAGGAGATACTCAGCCCCACGGAAATCGCAACTAACCTGCAGAGGGCCAGGCCGCCGCAGCCAGCTATGCAGAGGGAGCCAGAGGTGCAGCGCCACGGCAGCCCATCCTTGGGAATAAAGAGCATCGGCCCGGAAGGGGACGACGAGCCTGAAGGCCTGGAGAGCATACCCTCTCTTGAAGGGATGCCGCACAGGGAAGCGCCATCTGGCATGCCGGCGGGGCAGGCAAACCAGGCGCTTGTCTCATCGTTGAACGAGCTGAAGAACACTCTCAGGGGAAGGATCTACTCGAAGGAGGGGGTCGTCATGAGCGAGGTCCCGATAAGGGAGCTGATCCAGACCATACAGGACATGCAGGGCATAGCCTCGATAGTCTTCGATGGGATAATAACCCAGAGGCTCGTAGACCTGGCGTACAGGCAGGGCGTTAGGGAGATATACGGGATAAGGGCGAGCCAGATAACCAGGAAGTATGCAGATATGATGATCTACACCGCAGAGCATGGAGGGCGTAGACCGGTTGATGCAAAAGCTTTTTATATCCAGCCTTTGCATATAGTTTAAATTTAAACTATATTAGGTTTAAACTAGTGTTGGGGATGAAGGCAAAAGAGTTCGCGCATGGAGATTTCATGCCTATGGAGGCGAAGCGCATAATACTCAAGATAAGGATTCTTGGGTATCTCAAGGTGCATGGGGAGATCTACTCGTATGCGCTGATCAAGGAGTTTGAGAAGCAGGGATTCTGCAGGTTCTACGGCCCGACGATCAAGAACGACCTGTACAACGCGCTGAGGGTGCTCGAGAAGGCTGGCTACATAAAAATGCATTCCAAGGTGGACAGGGGCAAGTCAAAGAACTATTACTCGATAACAAGGGGGGGAACGTCAACGATAAAATCGGTTGGAAAGATGATGATGGGATACATAAAGGAGGCAAACAGGTTCTTCGAATGATTGCATGGCAGACGTGATAAGAATAGAGCACCTGGTGAAGAAGTTCGGCGAGTTCACCGCGGTGAACGACGTAAACCTAGCTGTGAAAGAGGGCGAGATATTCGGGCTTCTTGGGCCGAACGGTGCGGGTAAGACGACAACGATCAACATGCTCCTCACCCTCCTGACGCCCACATCGGGAAAGATATTCATATCCAACATGGAGCTGTCGAAAAACCACGCGAAGGCGAAGCTCCTGATGGGGCTGATGACCCAGGAGACGGTTGTCGAGGCGGACCTGACAGGGAGGCAGAACCTGGACCTTTTCACCAGGCTGTATCACCTGCCCACGGCCGTTGCCAAGAGGAGGATCAAGGAGGCGCTGGAGGAGGCCGACCTTGTGGAATTCGCAGATGTCAAGTCGGGCAAGTACTCGGGCGGCATGCAGAGAAGGCTCGGCCTGGTGAAGGCGATGATACAGGAGCCGAAGATCCTGGTGCTCGACGAGCCGACCACCGGGCTCGATGTCCAGAACAGGACGACAATGTGGGCGAGGATAAAGGAGCTGAACAAGAGGGGAACAACGATAATACTCACAACGCAATATCTGGAAGAGGCGGACCAGCTCTGCGACCGCCTCGGAATAATCGACCACGGAAAGGTGATAGCGCTCGGCACCCCTTCCGAGATAAAGAGGATAGCCGGAAGCGGCAGGATACTTGAGATCGTTGTAAAGGCGGACGAGACCGCAAAGGTTGCTTCACTTTTGAAATCCAGGTTCGGCATAATTGCAACTGTGAGGGGCGATAAGGTCACGGCAGTCCTGGAGAAAGGCAAGGAGTCGGAGTTCACGAAGATATCAGCATTGATGGACAAAGAAAGGATAACCATCCTCTCCATAGGCACGCACCTGCCGACGCTTGATGATGTTTTCATAAAGCTTACCGGGACTGGAATGCGCGACGCTGCTGGCGCCATGGCGGGAGGGCGCGCCAACATGAGGTGGAGATGATGAGCCTTCTTGGGGATTCAATAACGATGTGCAGGAGGGAGCTGCTGATATTCATGGCAAACTTCCGCACGAACTTCATGAGGACTGCAATCTTCCCCTTAGTGATACTCATATTCTTCAGCTTCCTGGGCGCTTCCGTGACAAACACGCCGGTCGCCGTGGTTAACTACGCAAACAACCTGCAGTCCAACCAGTTCATAACCGCGCTTGGAACGAAGAGCCTGATAAACGCGCAGGTCTATCCCAATGAAAATGCGGCGCTGGCCGCGCTTACAGCAGGCAAGATCAACTTTGTAGTGGTGATATTGCCAACCTTCCCGTCATCAACTGCGGGAAGCCCGGCGGTGCAGGTCTACTACGACAACGTGCAGTACAGCGTCACCGCAACCGTCCTTCCAACAATACAGCAGGACGCCGCAGAATTTATCGGCCAGGGCAGCTTCCAGAGCCAGGAGTACCTCCCGAGCTCCACGCCAGTGGCGTCGGAGGTCGCCACGCCTATCACAGGAGCCAACGGCAACTACGAGGATTTCCTCTTTTCTGGCGTGATAGGAATGATAATAGTATTCGGATCTATATTCAGCGGCGGCATAGCCATGATAACGGATAGGCTTGGAGGCAACATCAAGTCCTTCCTCATCACCCCAATAAACAAGTCCGCGATACTCATAGGCAGGGTGATATCCGGGGCCATACAGTCGATATTCTCAGTGATAATAGTGGTTATCATTGGCCTGCTCCTCGGCTCTACGATAGCGATGGGCATAGTCGGCATAGTCTGGATAGTGATACTGGGAATGCTGCTCTCGATCGTCATGACATCGATAGCTGCGATCGTGGCCGCTAGGCTGAAGAACCTGCAGGCCTACACGATATTCGGGCAGGCGATAGGCCTCCCGTTGTGGTTCATCTCCGGTGGAATCTTCCCGGTCACAAGCTTCCCCCCGATACTCCAGGCGATCAGCAAGGTCGACCCGCTCACCTATGCTGTGCAGGGCTTCAGGTATGTGATACTGCAGGGCTCGTACCCCCTCACAAGCGCGTTCGCGGACATCGGCATACTCCTGATCTTCGGCGCAATTACAACAATTATAAGCATACTGCTCTTCAAGAGCACAATAGATTGACGATAATATATGGTGGAAACATGGACAAAAAAATAATTTTGGGAATTCTGTCTCTCTTTGCGACAGTTGTGCTGCTCTCAGGGGTGGCCGGGGCGCAGTCCGCATCTGTCGCCAGCGATGCGCTCTCGATACAGGGGCTTACCATAAACCCTACGCCGGTTGTAGCTGGAGACAACATAACCATATCGTTCAACCTGTTCAACTCGTACAGCCAGTCGCTATCAGAGGTGAGCCTCTGGGTCACCGCTGACAATCCGATAATAAATGTCTCTCCGGCGTACAGCACCTACCTGAGCACGATAGGCACGGGCCAGTACGGCGGAATCGTTTCCAACAGGTTCTCATACACGTTGCACGTGCCCTCAACCCTGCAGGCCGGTGAATATGAGATAGACGTCGTCTCAAACTACCAGACAACCGAGGGAACCGACGGGCCGGCGATAGCCGCGCAGTCGGTGATGCCGATCTACATATACGTCTATGGCAGCCCCCAGGTCTCGTTGAACGTCTACCCAACTGGAAAGATAACACCGGGGCAGGATTTCACAGCGACAATATCGGCCATCAACTCCGGGACAGACATTGCAAGGAACGTAACCGTGCAGCTCCTCAATTCCACATACTTCGCTCCGGACGGGCCGAACTTCTTCTCTTATGGGACGCTGCAATCTGGAGGTTCGTCTAGCGTGACAGCCACCATATTCACGGACCAGAACATCCCTGGAGGGCAGAACTACCTGAAGGCCAGGGTCAACTACACGACCAACCAGGGTGCCAACGTCAGCAGCATAGTAAACATACCCATAAACATACTGCAGAACCTGGCAACCTTCAGCATAACAAACGTGACGGGCAAGGTCATGGCGGGTTCCACCTACACGCCGGTAACCTTCGTGCTGAAGAACAGCGGCAACGAGGAGGCAACGAGCATATCGCTAAGCCTTCAGACGATATACCCGGTGACGCCCACAAGCCCTGACGCCTACATTGCGGAGTTGCAGCCTGGGCAGAGCACCAACGTAACCTTCTACGTGAGCGGCAACTCAGATGGGGACACGGGAGAGTACCCGGTGACCTTGTACGCGCAGTGGTCGCAGCCAAACGGGGCTACAAACCAGCAGTACTCCGGCTCTGTCGACTACTTCGTGCAGGTGCAGGGCCAGGTCGGGCTGATATCAGGGATGAACACGAACTACTTCATAGCAATAGGGGCGGTGGTCGTGGTAATCATAGTAGCAGTCGGCGTAAGGAGAGTGAGAAAGAAAGGTATAAATTCAAAAAAGCAGAAGTAATGCCGGTGTATGGGTGAAGACTCTCTACCAAGGCCTCATAAGCGCAGCCATGAGGAAGTACGGCATACCCCTGTGGCTGGAGCCGTACCTATACAAATATGCGAAGAATACGGACGTCAGCACCATCAAGCAGGCGATAAGCTTCATAAATGTGAGGAGGAAGAAGGGGGAGGTGACCGGCAAGTACGTCAAGCTGCCCAACGGCGTCATATTCGACATAAGGGCTGTGGTCCACATACTCAACCAGTTCTACTACGGAGTGGACGCAACTGCAAAGATATCAGAGAAGTGGTCCAAGGAGTACACCGACTACGACCACGCGAACTTCACAACTCACTTCAAGAAGGTGGCCGCAGAAAGGGTGAAGCACGCGAGGGCGCTGAGGAACATGATAGAGGGGCTGGGCTACAAGATAGAAAAGCCGTCAAGGGAGATAGCCGCGGTGTTCAGCAGGATAGCCGGGCTTGATGAATGGGCGGACAGGCTCATCGTGACGGAGATAATACTCAGGGATGCATACTCCAGGCCGTTCGGGTTCATCTTCTACAAGGTCTTCTACCCGGTGTCTCCGGAATTCATGCGTTCCTTGGGAAAGATATTCACATCTGTAGACACCCAAGGTGGATGGGCCGAAGGCGAGATAGAGAGGGTGTTGAATATGGGTGCGCTGACCAGCGAGCACGTGCTTGCCCTCTCTGAAGAGATACTCTCCCTGGTTTACAGCTCCATACAGGTAGAGATGCCGCTCGCCAAGAAGGCGCACATAGAGCCTGAGGCTATGCTGCTTAGGGACATATCCGTTGCATATCCATTGCACACTCTTGCAGACCTCGGGGTGAAGATCGATGTGGACAAGGAGGTGCAGAAGGTCGTGAAGATCTCGAAAAAGGGAACAAAAAAGAGCAGATAATTTATATAGTTTAAGTTTCAATACTCAAAAACAGCAATCAATCAACCAATACAAGTGACGGAATGCCAGAAAACGAGCAGCCTAGATCCCCAGACAACATAGTCTACATCGGAAAGAAGCCGACGATGAATTATGTTCTTGCGGTCGTCACGCAGATGAACGGGGGCGTGTCCGACGTATTCATAAAGGCGAGGGGAAACTCAATCTCGAAGGCGGTCGACGTCGCGGACATAGTGAGGAAGAGGTTCATCGTGGACGTCAAGGACCCGAGCAGCGAGATGATAACTATAGGCTCGGAAGAGCTGGCGAACGAGGACGGGACAAAGTCGAAGGTCAGCTTCATACAGATACTTGCATCTACAGGAAGGGGGCGCGGCAACGAGATCAGCCAGGACAGCACAATCTACATAGGGAAGAAGCCGACGATGAATTATGTTCTTGCGGTCGTCACGCAGATAAACAGCGGGCTGCAGAACGTTGTCATAAAGGCGCGCGGCAATTCCATCTCGAAGGCGGTCGACGTTGTTGAGATCGCAAGGCACAGGTTCATACCTGACATGAAGGACCCGAGCAGCAACGGGATCGCGATAAAGTCGGAGGAGGTTGCGAACGAGGACGGGACAAAGTCAAAGATAAGCTCAATACAGATAAACATAAAGAAATAGTCAGATAAGGTCGGAGGAGCTCACGGTCCCTATGCACCTCATGCTCTCGGATGACTCGACGACCGGAAGCCTCGGCATCCTATATTCCATTATCATCTTTCTTGCGTCCTCGAGCCTTGTCTTCTGCTCCACAAAAATCGGCTCGCGCATCGCGGACCTGACGCGCTCGGCGCCGCTCTTTCCCTCTATCGATTCGATGTCGAGTATCCCGACAAGTTTGTTCTTTTCTATGACAGGGAGTATGCTTATCCTCGAGCTGCCGGCGAGCCGTCGTGCAGACTCTATTGTTGAATCTGGCGATACCGCGATCATCTTCCTGTCGACCACGTCCTGAACAAGCTTAGCCATAATGATTTTAGGGAGTATATCTATTAATAGATTGCCGGTGAAAAGGATTATTCCCGTGATGCATTGATACACAACATGACCCATTCCGTAGACATGGACGGGATGGCAAGCGCGGCGCTCCTGGTGAGGAACCTGGGGATGCCAGTGGAGAACACTATATTCATAAACTATGGGGGCGAGACGTTTGAGCATGCGATGAGCTCCCTTTCAAAGATAGAGGGCAGCGGAAACATACTTGTGATATCTGACTTCTGCCTTACGGACCTTCTGATAAAAAGGATGGAGGGGGAGCTCCAAAGCTTCAGGAAGAAGGGAAACAGGATACTCTGGATAGACCACCACCCATGGAGCACAAAGGCGTTGAGGAGCGCGAAGAGGTACTGCGACCTTCTGATAGTGGGAGAAAATCCATACTTCTGCGGCGCGGAACTGGTCTACAGGCTTCTCTGCAAGAAGGATAAGTTCTGTGATGAATTGACGAGGATAACGCACCTGTCGGACTTCTGGCTAAGGTCGAAGTCAAAGAGGGACAACGACCTTGTTGACAAGATCGCCTTCGGGCTGAAGCAGCTGAGGAGCGGCTCTGGCAGGGATACAGCGTTGCGCGATTTCGTCTCCGAGCTTGCTGCCGGCAACATCGATTGCAAGATAATCAACGATGCTTACAGCAAGTATGAGAGGAAAACGCGGCCGATACTGGTGGAGATGCTCTCTTCCTGCTCGGTTATAAGGGTGAGCGGGATAAAGATAGGCATAGGCTTCGGCACAGTGCTTGCGGCGCAGGAGGCCTGCATGGCGATCATAGAAAGGAAGAGGTGCGATGTCGGCATTTACATAGACTCGAAGAGCCTGCACGGCAGCATCAGAAGCGTGAGGGATGAGCAGACCTGGGGCGTTGACATACTGGAGCTTGCGGAGAGCATATCAGGGGGAGGGCACGCCCTGGCGGCAGGCTTTTCCTTTGAAGGAAGCGGGCACCAGACCGATACAATGGAGGGCAGGCGGGCGCTTGTTGATGAGATAAGAAGGAATGCGGAGAGGATATATTCAAAAAGGATAAAGTACTTCCAGCAGAGCACCGGCAAAGAAAAGATCAGGCGACTACAGCGTAGCCGGTGAGCCTCCATCTCTGCGAAACATTCCTAAGTATGGCCATCTTGACGTTCTTCTCCGGGCAGATGGGATTCCTAAGCTCTATCTCTATGGTATCCTTCTTCACTTTCTTCGCGTATCCTATTGTAGTCGCGGTACCGATGTTCATAAGCAGGGGCTCGTTCTCCTTTATCTTCTGCGATGGAACGTCGCCCCTCTCTATGTTGTGGTACTTCACAGTTATGTTTAGTACAGACTCTGGAAGCTTGCCAACGTGCCCGACAAGGTTGCCCACAAGGCTGTCAGCCTTCGTGAACGCAGGGTCTAGCTCTGTGGAGAAGCCGATGAGCCCGCCCGGCATTGCTGCCTGCATCTTGTCTGTGCCGTTGCTTATTCCGGTTATCACTGTGATTAGATTCTTGTAGTTGCTCTTCTTCGAACCCTGCTCTGCAAAGTTGGCGCCCGGCCTTATCTCTATCTTGTCGCCCACCTTGAACTGCCCTTTCTGTACCGCGCCGCCGACCACTCCTCCGGAGAGCTTTGATATCTCGCTGCCTGGTTTGTTGACATCGAACGACCTCACAACATACATTATCGGATCTGATTTCATGTCCCTTACTGGCTTTGGAAGGTTCGCAATCATCTCGAGCAGTATGTCAAGGTTGACTCCCTGATTTGTCATCACTGGGACGATCGGCGCGTTCTCTATCACGCTGCCCTTTATGAAATCCTTTATCTGCTTGTAGTGCTTTATCGCCTTCTCCTTGCCTACAATGTCGATCTTGCTCTGGACTATTATCACATTCTTTATCCCGAGAATGTTCATTATTATGAGGTGCTCCTTGGTCTGCTGCATCGGACACGGCTCGCTAGCAGATATCACAAAAAGAATCGCGTCTATCACGCTCGATCCAGCGATAGCTGTTGCCATGAGCGTCTCGTGACCCGGTGCGTCGAGCATCGACACCCTCATTATCGGTGTTGTGGGAGAACCACATATCGTGCACTTCTCCGCGACAGTATAGGCAGCGGCGCCCTGCTCGTTGGGGCACTTCCTAATTATCGCGTCTGCGTACCCCAGCTTTATCGTCATGTTCCTCTTGAGGCTCTCGCTGTGCTTGTCGGTCCATACATGAGTGATCGCCCTAGTAAGAGAGGTCTTCCCGTGGTCTATGTGGCCAAGGGTCCCTATGTTCATTACACTCTGCTTTAGGTCATCCAACTATATCCCTATTTCGCCTCTTCCTTTGGCGCCTCCTTCTTCTCCTTCTTTGGGAAGAGCTCGTCCACGCTCTTCTCACCGTATTCAACTATTGAGGTGTTCACCTGTTCAACGTCGGTGCTGATCATGTTGCCCCTGACGGTGTGGACTCTTGGGGTGCCAGCCTGCTTGCCGGATGCGCGTGCACGCTTGACCCTTGTCTTTATCGTGCCCTGTATGCTCCTGTCGAGAGCGAAGCCGCTGTTGTCGCTCCCTCCGGTAATCTTCAGTTTGTATCCAGTAAGGCCGATCGCGCTGCCGTCTATTATGTCGCCTATCTTGTAGTTTAGGACAAGGGCTGCCCTATCCTTTGGCAGCTCAGCCTGCGCCGTGCGTCCGCTTTTTGGGTCTGAGTATACTATTTTCAAACAATCACTTAAAGATAAAGCCAGAATGGCATGCGTCAAAAGAAGCTGCCTACTTGACGATATCATTCTGTATGCAAATAATAAAAAGGTATGTGAAATTGAATAAAACAGGCAATAGCTCTGCAATCGTTATCTCCGTCTACTTCGTTACTTGTACGATAATATTAAATATCAACAAAAAGCACCCTTTAGCATCACTACTTAACTTGCAGTGATGATTCAATGCCTAATGGAAAAATAGCTATGGTAGGTCTGGGTAAATTAGGCTTGAGCATAGCGGCCTGCTTTGCTAATGCTGGTTTTAAGGTGATAGGAGTGGATATTAATGAGCAGTTTATAAATAAGATAAATAAAAAGGTGGCGCCTTTTTATGAACCTGGCTTGCAAAAATTACTTGAAAAGAATGTCGGTAAAAATCTAACAGCTTCGAGTGATTTCAACACCATAAAAGAAGCTAGATGGATTTTTGTCATAGTCCCCACCCCAAGTAATAAAGACGGTTCATATTCTAATGCTTACGTTATCGAGGCAATGAAGTCCATTGGCAAGGTGCTAAAAAGAACTGACGGTTATAAAGTTATTGTCCTTACCAGCACTGTTTTCCCTTACACAACTGAAAAAATTATAAAGCCATTATTGGAAGATGTCTCTGGAAAGAAAGCGGGACAGGATTTTGGACTATGTTATAACCCTGAGTTTATAGCGGTAGGAAGTTTAATCAAAGACTTTTTAAATCAAGAGATGGTGCTTATCGGGCAGGATGATGATAAAGCAGGTAGAGAGATAGAGTCAATTTATAGGAAGGTTACCTTGATAGAGCCACATGTGGCGAGGATGAGTCTACTTAACGCTGAGATAACAAAAATTGGATATAATTCCTTCATGACAACAAAGGTGACATTTGCAAACACTATTGCTGAAATCTGTCAAAGGACAGAGGGTGCAGATGTAGACCAGATAACCCAAGCATTAGGTTTTGATAGTAGAATAGGAAACAAGCTTTTGAAGGGAGCGATAGGTTATGGCGGCCCTTGCTGGCCAAGAGATAACAAGGCGTTATTGTGTTTTGCGAAATCGATAGGTTACGAACCAGCTTTCTTGGAGGAAGTAGATAATGCAAACCTTAGAATACCACATTCAATATCAAATGTGGTAGAGGAACTTGCTAATAAAAAAGACATTATTGTATTACTTGGGCTAAGCTACAAGCCTAACACTCCTTTAACCGTAGAGTCGCAATCAATAATGCTAGCTCGTATATTAGCTAGAGAAGGATTTCAATTATTACTGCATGACCCGATGGCAGGTGACGTTTCTAAAGAAGATTTAGCAGGTTATGCAAAAGTAAGATATGTTAAATCGCTTAAACAATGTCTAAAAGAAGGAAAGTTTTTCATTTTGGCCACCCCGTGGGAGGAATACAATAAGCTTTTACCAAAAGACTTTAGTAAGAAAGGAGGCGGCAAAATAACAATTCTTGATTGTTGGAGAAGTATGGATAAAAGTTTCAGGATTTCTAATAAGAAAATTAGATATATTCCGTGGGGTGTATCAAATGATGCAAGATAATTTCGAAGCGAACAAGGGCCTAATAAAAGGCAAAAGAATCTTGGTAACAGGAGCTGGAGGCTTTGTGGGAGGGCATTTAGCTAGAGAGCTTCATAGACAAGGGAACTTTGTTAGGGCTGTAGATGTAAAATGGGACGGCTTTATTGATAATCCATATTACTCAGAGTCAATGACATTGGACTTAAGGGAGCCCGAAAACGCGATAAAAGCGGTGGGAGGCATGGATTATGTCTTTGATTTGGCTGCAAACGTTGGTGGAATGGCATGGATTACCAAAATAGCAGCAGAGATAATGCGTGATAACCAGAGGATAAATATCAACCTCCTAGAAGCTTGTAGAAAGAATGATGTGGAAAGGGTTTTCTTTTCATCAAGCGCATGTGTTTACCCATATACTCTACAAGAGACCACAGACAGCCCCAAGCTAAAAGAATCTGATGTGGCACCATATAATCCAGATACCTTCTATGGTTGGGAAAAACTCTTAATGGAAAAGGAATGTGAGGCGTACGCAAATGATTATGGTTTAGTAACAAGGATTGCAAGATTCCATACAATTTATGGTGAAGGCAGCGCGCACGATGGCGTTAGGGACAAAGTGCCTTCGGCGTTGTGCAGGAAAGTCATACAAGCCTCTGATGGCGGCTCGATAGAAATTTGGGGTGATGGAAAGCAGACTAGATCTTTTCTTTATGTTAGCGATTGCGTAGAAGGTGTGATATCTCTAATGGCGAGCAACTGTAAAGAACCTTTAAACATCGGTTCTGATAAGCTGATAACAATAGATGCGTTAGCAGACATGGTAATAGGAATGTCTGGAAAAAAACTTAACAAAAGATACGATTTAACAAAGCCGCAGGGTGTTAGAGGAAGGTGCGCTGACATAACTCTTGCAAAAAAAATACTTGGTTGGACCCCTAAAATACCATTAGAAGAGGGCATGTCTAGAACCTACCATTTTGTTGAAGGACTGCTTAAAAATAATAGTTTAAAAGAGTAGTAGAGGCAATTATGTGAGTTTATTTTATAGTGCTTATTTATTCATTTATGTAGCCCTGGCGCTAATATACATAATAAGTATAATCTTCCTTTTAGCTTTCAGATTAGGTTACAGAGAGAAATATCATAAGGAAAAAGAAGATGAATTAGAAGGAAAGGGGCTGGAGGTAAGTGTAATAATGCCCATATATAATGAAGCTACAGAAATGATTAAAGGCGCTCTTGAGACATTAAAAAATCAGAAAGGTATAAAAATAAATCTAATTGCAGTCATAAAACTTCCTAGAGAGGGGCAGATACCTCTAATTGAGAGCTATAGTAAAGTTTTGAAAAGTGTAAAAGTAATTTTGCAGAAAGGGAAACCTTCGCACAATGAAGCATTTATAATAGGATTAAAGGAGGTTAGAACAAGATATACATGCATAATGTGTTCTGACGCAAAAATAAAAGGAAATTCTTTGGTTAGGCTTCTTGGGGGGCTTGAAAGAACAGGAAAGGAGGCAGCGTTTGGTAATCTCTACCCAGAAATATCATCTACACTGATAGGTAGGTTCACTGCCATATCAAAAATCTATAAGCAAAATTTAACCCTAAAAGGTAGAAATGCTGTTGGTTTTGGGTGTTATATACCTGGTGCTTTCGCCGTTTATAGAACCGCGTTATTAAGAAACGAGTTCAAGCACCTCATGGCAAATAACTTTATAATGCATGATCTTGGATTAACTTTAAGACTCTCTGCGCACGGGTATGACAAACTGTATTTCATACCAGACGTAGTTGGAACAGAGTTGGAAAAACATACTTTCAAAGGCTGGATTTTACAGCATGCAAGATGGTTCATGGGAACTTTGGGCTTAATTCCAGAGTATTTAAAAATATTTTCTAGTGCTAAAATAAAAATAAGGATAGGGACGTTTGGAATATTGCTAATATGGATAATTTTGCCTTTCGCGTTGTTTTCTGGGATTTTAATTTCTATAATAGGCCTTGTGTTTGGCCTTAAGTTTTTTGAACTATATGTTGTCACTTACGCAATACTTACATGTATAATCTTCACCCTTCCAGACGCAAGAGCGTATGGTGCACTTTACTGCTTGTTGGAGTGGTTCTTTTCCTCGCTCGCCACCTCGCTTGGCATTCTTGCTTCTGCATATGGATTCATATTCGCAAAATATTATGAAAATAAAACTTATATTTTATTCAAGAGATAGTGATGCAAATGAAACACGAAGAAAGAATTAAATTAGTCAATGATTACGCAAAGCGACTACTTTCAAAGCATGGAGACGACCTGATTTATTTCGGTGTTGGAGGTTCGACCTACTGGAAGAAGGAGAGAGAAGATTCTGATATTGATGGCTTTATAGTTACAAGTAGCAAAAAATACTGGCCTTCATCAAATTGGCCTGATTATATTTTCAAAGACATCGCTATCAGCATAGGCTACTATACACTAGAAGAGCTTGATAATATAATTAAAGAGCCCAAGTATAGGTGGCCATACCGAGTGTATAGGACAATGCACAACCTTCCAATATATCAGAAATATGATCTAGTTAGCAGATATAAGAAAATTATTAGCGAAATAGACACACAAAAGTTTATAGACGCTGCAACCGATGAACTAATAGTTGCCATGTCCTGCATCGGTAAAATAAATTATAACGCTGTGAATAGTAGTTTGGGAGCCCTTAGATCATCCATAATGATATTGCAGGAATTTACTGACATGGTAGTAGCATTGCTAAATAAAGCAATGCTAGGCTCAGGTTTCAGCATAGAAAATATAGAATTCATTGCAAAATATCAAAAAATACCAAAAGGTTACGTTGAATTAAGTAAAACTATGTGGGGGAGCAACAATATAGAGGAGTTGCACTCAGCATCAAACCAACTATTGGAAAATACAATAAGTTTTGCTGAAGAAAATGGAGTATGTATTCCGAAGTATGAATCGGTGACCGATTTACCTGTATGAGGCAATGGTAATAAAATAGTGGTATTATGCCGTATAACAAATTTTTAAACCCCATGACCGAAGAAGAATACGCTGCAGAGCCGTATCTGAAAAAATTACATGATAATTTTGTAGAAAGCGGTAGAACTGCCCCTTTCACTAGAGGGGTGGCGAGAATTGCGCTTACTGAGGGGTGCAATTACGATTGCGTGTTCTGTCATAATGAAGGCATGGAAGGTGTATCAAGGCAGTTTGATCTGGATTACCTAAAAACTATACTAGATGCATATCGGGATCAAATAAAAAGTATAAAGCTGGTTGGAGGTGAACCTTTATTGCATAAACAATTTGATAGAGCCGTAGACATATGTAACGAGATAGCCCCCACCTCAGTAACAACAAATGGGTCTTTAATTGCAAAGTGGGCGTTACCCCTCTCTAAGCTTAAAGGCGTGACGGTCAGTGTCATGTCGTTAAAAGACAGAAATTATCAAGAAATAATGGGTACGCAGTCTCATGTAAAAGCCGCCTTGAATAGTATAGAGAGACTTGTCGCTGCCGGAACAAATGTACACATAAACTGTGTTCTAACAAGGCAAAACCAAGATGAAGTTGAGGATATAATAGAAACATTCTCAGGTATTGGAGTATCTGAAGTAAAATTTCTTAGTATATTGGAAGCCAAACCTGGTGACGCCAAGCTTTACGTTCCTCTGGAAGGTGTTGGAAAACGCCTTGAACAAAAATATGGAGCGCCAGAGGTAACTGGGTCTACAAAGGTAGGTTTCAGAGTAAATGAGTTAACCAAAGCTGTCCTAGTATATCAGTATTGCTCTGTAGGTTGTGATGTCTGCAAAGTGGAGGGGTTTATGAGAATAGACCCGCTACCTGCGCTCTCTTATTGTCTTGCAGCGGAGCCAATAAGTATAGCCGAAGAGGCAGCTAAAAAAGATATAGCCGGGCTTCGAGCAAAGCTCAAGTTAGCCATGAATGGTATGGGAAAACCAACTGGTTATACATATAAACTGGAAGATAGAAGAAAGAACCCAATAAACACAGGATTACTCCCATAGAGGGAAAATATGACTCTTAGCAGTTTAGAGTTTAGGGAAGCAAGCCTTGAAGATTTTGAAGGTGTTGTAGCTCTATTAAAAAAACATGCAGAATATCACGCAAATTTGTTACCACACTATTTTGCAAAAGGTCAAACAGTTGAATCTTTGAAGAAATACATAAAAGAAAATGGTAAAAGAAATGCCAGGATATTCGTTGCGCTGCAAAATGGCAAAATAATAGGGCTGCTTATAGGGAGATTAGAAAAGCAGAAAAGTATTATAGTAAAACCAAAAATAATAGGTATCATAACAAGAGCCTATGTGGAACGCAAATATAGAGGTGAGGGCATAATGGGGCGGTTACTAAAACTGTTTATAGATTGGCTCAAAAGAAACAAGGTGAAAATTCTACATGTTGGTTCTGTTTCAAAAAATATAGAAGGAACAGTTGCGTGGGAGAGTATGGGTTTCAAAATACAGAGTCATAAGCTAGAGATGGTACTGAAGTAGTCACTTTTTTTGTGCGATAACGTAGTAATCATTATTTCTAAATTCGATACTTATAATATTAAAATGTCCTTTTAGAAACTTGACTATTTCTTTTTCTTTGTTAAAGAAATGTCTTACTGTTCCTTTGAATTCACCTTCTGTTGAAAGATAGGTCATATCCTCAAGTAGTTTATATTCATTTGACTTATTATATTTTTTCCAACCTTTTACCGTGGCCCCATGCCAGTAAAGAAAGCCTCCAACCTTTATTACCCTAGCAACTTCTACAATAACTTTTCTCAAATTTACAAGTTTCCCATGGTACATTGCCCTTATAGAAAAAACTGCATCAAAGAAACCATCTTTATATGGTAGTGGGTCAAACATGTCTCTTACAATTAGATGTGCTTTTAGTTTATCTTCTTTCATTGTGCTTTTTGCTCGGGCTATTGCGTTTTCTGAGCGGTCAAATCCGTATACAATAAATCCTTGCCTTGATAGGTAGATAGAATTTCTACCAGCGCCGCAACAGAAATCTAAAACCTTTTGCACCTTCTCTTTTTTTAGAAATTTGGTAATTACTGGGAGTTCTAAGTGAAACTTACCTCTAAGAGAGAGATGAAAGGTTTCCCAAGGGTCATGTTTCATCCCTACACCAATTTTACAGTTTTGAATAATGCCTGTTAAGCTGCTATTTGTATAAACGTCTTCCAGTATTTAAAGCTTTTTAGTATAACTCTGACAAAAATAAAAACCGCCAAAATCCATCTCTTCTGAAAAGCTATTTATATGTCGAGCAATCGAATCTAATTGGTGGTGCGATGAGCAAACTGCTCGAGACCAAAAAGAGGATACTTGAGATACTACGCAGCAAAAAGATGACAGTGTCGGAACTCAGCGATGAACTGAGGCTTTCAAGGGCGACTGTGAGACAGCACATCAAGGAGATGCTCACTGCTAGAGCGATTGAGGAGGTGCCGAATAGGTACTTCAAGAAGCACCTCTCTTATAAGGCGGTAAGCTTTGGGAGCGAGGCCCTACTGGGAAAGGCAAAGCAGCATTGGAGGAAGGGCAATGCTTTGTTCGAAGAGAAGAAATACGGCGAGGCACTTATGGAATTCTCCAAAGCAATATCAACAGACCCGAATTACTCGGATGCGTACTTCAACAGGGCGTTGACAGAGAGGATGATGGACAACATCGATAAGGCCATAAAGGACCTGGGCAAGGTGATGCAGCTTGAACCGAAGAGCCACGATGCGGCAATCCTCATGGGAGATATAGAGGAGAAGATAGGAAACCTATCAAAAGCGAAATCATGGTATGAGAAGGCGCTCAAGTTCTACCCAAACTACACTGATGCAGCTACAAGGCTCCAAAAATTGGTAAATAAAATAAAGAGCTAAAGCTCATTGGTGCGTTGAAACGCAGGTGTCATCAGTACCTTATCTTGTAAACCAGTATGCACAATATTAACGCAAGGCTGAAGAAGTTTGCAAGGATTATTGGCAATGAGGATACAAGCAGACCATAAACAAGCCAAAACGCAACGCCGGTTGCCAGGATGGCGAGCCACGGCAGGGAGAGGTCGCGCGTCTTCTTTGTCCTCACAACCTTTATCGCCTGCGGCAGGTATGCGATGGTTGTCAGCGTGCCGGCGATCAAACCCAATATCAGATAGCTCATTTTTTGCCCCTTAATTTTAATGGTGCGATCGCCGGGATTTGAACCCGGGTCTTTGCCTTGGAGGGGCAAAGTCCTGACCAGGCTAGACTACGATCGCACGCTAGTATATGCTTACAGAATGTATAAAAATAGAATTATTTTGCTGGAAAAATGAAATGGTCATGGCTATCTGTGGCCCGCGGTACTAGCGTTTTACCATCTGTCCTTTTCCGCAGCTATTATCAGCGCTGCCGCGCCGAACCTCATTCCGCGCTTCTTTGCCTCCTTCATGGCGCGCATGGTGTACTCTGCGGTCTTCTCTGCTAGTATTGCTTTCAGTGCGGAGCTCGCAGACTCGTCGTAGGTTGTCATTCCCAGTTCGCTGAAGATATCCGACACCTCGCTCTCCTTCAGCGCGGCCGCAGCGCGGGCGCGCAATCGTAGAGCTAGTGCTCCCCCTCCAGACGTTTTGCCTCTCATCATCCCCCCTTTTTACTGTCTCCCTTTCCCTTCTGTAATATTTTATTGGATTTAACATATTTAAAGGTTTAGGAGAAGTTTCCAATATTTAATTAGAATATTTTGGCAAAATTCAAATGAATATATAAAATTTGCTTTATTTAACAAAACCTGTCGACGACTGCAGTTTGCTGAATTAAAACAGCAGCGATTTTACGACAAAAGATCCTCTTTTTTAATCTTCGCATGGCATACGTTATTTTTCTGTGCCCTTCCAAAGGTCCTCGAAATGCATGCTCAACCTCTTCAGCTTCTCGGCGTCATGGGTCTCCTCTATGTGCTCTATGTTCTTGTGCGTTCCGCTGTATGTGAGGTTTGCGCTTCCTGTTATCGCGTACGTGTCTGAGAGATAGATCTTCTCGTGTATGAAGCTCTCGACTGCGACCTTGACCTCGATGCCGCTTCTGCCCTGCCTTTTCATTAAAGGGAATACAGCAACCACCGCCATTACCGGAATCATCGCTATGTAGAAAGGATATATCCCAAGAACAAGCAGGATTACGAAGAGCATTATAAGATAGACCATCAGCTTAATGTGGCCTGGCCCCCTTCCCCTCTTCATCATCTTTACGGCTGCTTCTGATATCCTTGAATTTGAGGTTATAACCCTTATCCGCTTCCTTGACGACTGCCTGATCAGAATCTTCGCGTAGTATATGCTTATGAAAGGGCAGATTATGCTCAGAGTCTTCTCTCCACTGCCAATCATCCTGTCTATCAGAAGGTGGGAGGCGCTGCCGCTGTAGCTCTCCTCCTGGTCGCCCTTGGTCATTAAATAATAAAACGCAGTTTAACTATAAATTACTTCTGAACGTCAACCTTAAAAAACAGAAATGCATAATCATTTCGTCGCTTTGTGGTCTGATGATCAACCTGAATGATAAGGAGGCAAAGATACTCTCTTACTGGAAGGAACGCGACATAAACAACAAGGTCAGGCAGAAGAATAAGGAT
>DATJLP010000016.1:0-6458 GCA_035509375.1 Candidatus Acidiferrum sp. | reverse complement strand
TTGAATCGTCAGGCATGCTATAATCTCATGTTGTAGATCGGCGCAGCTTCCAGCGCCTTTGTGTTCTTTGAGTTGGTGAGGAACATTGATATCCTGAGCTGCCTTATGTACGTCTCTATCATCTCCAGCTCCGCCTTGTCTATGCAGGGAAGCGCGTTGGGGTCCAGCCTTATCGCCTTTGCCGCCTCTATCCCGTCGCGCACCTCGATCAGGTATGTTGATTTCAGGCTGCCTGCGCTCTTTCCGTTGATGTATACAACAGAATTGCAGACCATCGGCACATTCTTGTTCTTTTTTGAGAGCTCCTTCGCCTGCTCGTCAGAATCGACAGCTACCGCCAGGGGGTAAGGCAGCTCTATGCCCTCCTTGACCGTATACGAGGTGTCTGTTTCATTGAGGGCCATGTCCGGTATCGCCATGTGGACGAACTGTATGCCCTCTATGCTCTTCCTGTCGGCTTTTGGCATCAAAAACACGATAGAGATGCATTGAAAGGATATTAAATGGTATTGAGCGCAACGTCTGTCTACTTAGTGTATTGGTAGTAGCTCACAGCCTTCCCGAACTTGCTGTCCATCTTCTTCGCCATGCTGTCAACAATGTCATCGGGTGCCCTTCCGTTGCGGAACTTCGCCTTCACTATATAGCCGAAGTCTCCATCTGTAAGGAAGACCTCCTGCACCGGTTTTAGAGATAGGAGCTTTTCTATGAAAGAATCAGCGTCTGTGTTCTGTCTGGGAGAGATGAGATAGAATCTGTTGAGGGAGCTTTTTCTCCTTCTTGCAGAAGATCTCATTCAATCCCAGTCATCAATTGAGTTTTAGCATCTTTACAGAGACGTTTTCTTGCTGTGGGGAATTGGTGGGGTCAGGAACCAGGTAAAATAGCCCTTGAAGAGTTATTCTTACCTTGCGGGTAGATTCGTTTCTTATAGGGTAGAGAAAGGAATTCTTATAGGTAACAAGGCGATGAGATTTGGGCTTCGCTCTGGAATTATTATCGCGATTCCCTGATTCCATCCCGTCCCACCGAATAATATTATGAATCAAGAAGGATATATTTATACCCTGATTAGATATGGTGCAATATGGCATCCAACCGAGAGTAAATGAGAGATTTTTACTCAGCACCATGGTTTTAATATGTTAACATGCACTATAAGGTTAACATAACATTTAAATATCATGACAAATATTAATTAATATATGGCAGCGATACCCGCCGTCGTGCGGTCGGCGTTCAACGAGGTGAAGGCAAAGGAGCACGGCTACATTACCCTCAAGACGATAAAGAACGGCTATTACGTATACAGGCAGTCGGGGAAGTGGGACCCGCAGAGGAAGAGGACAAAGCCAATTGCGGAGTATCTGGGCAAGATAACAAAAGAGGGGATATTTGTAAGGAAGGCCCTCTCAGCCAAGGACGATCTAACAAATGCGAAGGCGCTCATAGCGGCACATGGCGGGGAGATAATATGGCATGAGAAGCCAGAGGAGATAGAGGGCATTAAGGAGACAGTTGTGAAGGAGCTCACGCCAGATGAGATAGATACAAAGCTGCTCACCATCCTGAGCATGAACGCAAGGGCAGACCTGGCATATTGGGGAAGAAAGCTAGGGCTGTCGGAGCAGGCCACTTATTATAGAGTTAAAAAGTTGGAAGAAAAATTAGGAATAAAGTATATAACAGAAATCAATGTTGAAAAGCTCGGTTACCTTAAGTTTATTGGGTTCGCAAAGTTCCTTGGAGACATACCAAATGAGAACGAGATACGCTCTGTTCTCGAAAAAGATCCAAGTGTACAGCTTGTCCTCCTTACTTCGGGCAAATATGACATAGTGTTCTTCTTCTATGCACAACAAAATGGAGATGTGGCAAGTTTTATACATAGGATAAGAGTATTGGAACCGGCTTTCAGGAAATATAAAGCCAGATGGTTTGTAGCGCCGTACTTCGAAAGTTTTGGGTTCTTGCCATTGAAGGATGAGTTCTTAGATATTATAAAGGAACAAGTAAGTAAAAGAAAGGAAGGAACTATCTACACAAAGCTCAGTAATAGAGACATTGCAGTTCTACGAAGTTTGAACAAACAAGCGGATAAAAGTTTTACAAAAATAGATGAAGATGAGAATCTTGGTAAAGGGGCATCAGACTACTCCTACTACAAATTGAAGAAAGAGGGATTTATAGTCAGAACAACAATTAACCTGACATCACTTCCAATTAAATTCAATGCAATCTTAATATTTGAGATTATTGATGGGATTAAATTTGATAAGGCAAGAATTGAGTTGTTACAAGAAATAATTAAAAGTTATAAGTTTGTGAGTAAATACTCACTAGTAGGAGACATAGAAGTTCCACACGCTGGTATACTGTTCTTCCCGGTGTTTGATGAGGATGAGTTACAACGGCTAGAGGCCCATATTTCTACTAGATTGAAAGGTGTGAGAATAAGGTTATTGGTAATTAAAAAAATTATGTCTGGTTCATTCTGTTATAGAAAGTTTGATGAGAGTTACGCACCACAACATGATAGACTCGTAAAAGAATATAAAGTACTTGAACCTGTGAAACAAGTAGACTACGATTATATAGGTAGAAAAGGATAGATTCCTGTAAGAATGAGAATTGCTGTAACTTTTTAGCAGGTCTTGACAATTGGCTTTACGGCACCTCCGTTACCTGATCCGCCGCCTCCTGTTGATCCTTCTAGTATTCCGTGCATAACATTCTTCCTCTAATACAGAGTTTTCCTACAAGGTATATATACCTTTCTGTGCGACTTTTGACTTCAATAACATAGCCATTTTAATCCTTAATGTGCTATATTACTGATTCTATGATAAAGGGAATATACGACGTGGCCGTTGTTGTCTCGAACGCGAAGCGTTCCTCCAAGTGGTACACCTCAAAGCTCGGCTTCAAGGTCGTCGAGAGCATGGGCCATTGGATAACCGTTGCGCCAAAATCGGCCAAGAAGGGTGCCAGCCTGATACACCTCTGCGAGGGCAAGCTCGAGCCTGGCAACACAGGAATAGGCATGTGGGCCGATGACATCGACAAGACCTACAAGCAGCTCAGCAAGAACGGCGTGGCCTTCACGCAAAAGCCGATAGACAAGGGCTGGGGCAAGTACGCGATGTTCAAGGATCCGGACAGGAATGTATTCTGGCTCTTCGAGGGTTAGCTTTCTTCAATAAGCGCAATTGCCTTCTTAGGGTCTGTAACGGCGCTCTTGCAGACATTTCCCGTGCAGACATAGGCTGCCGTCCTTCCTGATATGGTTTCCATCGTCTTCGTGAACTCCGATATCCTGCTTATTGCCTCGTCCTTCACAGCAACGAAGACGTTTGGGCGGAAGCCTTTCCTCACCTCTGATGCGAACTTCGTTGCATCTGCCTTGCTGCTTGCAACGATAACCACCTCATACGACTGGTTCAGCACTAGGGACAACGCAGATAGAGTGAAGGGCGCATATGATGGGTGATCTGCCACCTGTCTTGAGAATGCATCGGCAAGCTTGCCTGCGGATTGCTCGAATTTTGGGTTTCCGGTAAGCCTTGAGAGCGCAAGCATTGCGTAGAGTGCGGCTGAGTTGCCAGATGGCACAGCGTTATCGTAGATTGGCTTCTCTCTCACCAACACGAACTCCGAATCATTCGCTGTGGAGAAGAATCCTCCGTTCTCTTTATCTAAGAAGTTTTCTTGCACATATCCCATGAGAGTGCAGGCCTTCTCTAGATATTCTGACTCGAACCTCGCCTGGTAGAGCTCTATGAGGCCCAGTATGAAGAAAGAGTAATCGGAGAGGTTGCCGCTTACCGTTGATCCCTTCATGTGGAGCAGCCCGTCTTTCTTCATCATGTTGTCTATTATGAAGTCTGCCGCGGACTTTGCAGCGTTGTAATACCTCTCGTCATTGAATGCGACGTATCCCTTTGCCAGCGCTGCTATCATGAGCCCATTCAGGTCTGAAAGAACCTTGTTGTCTACGTTCGGGGGCTTTCTCTTCAGCCTCAGGGCAAAGACCTTGTTCCTTGAGATATCCAGCCTCTTCTTGATAGTCTCAACATCGATCTTCATCTCTTTTGCAATGTCCTCCATCTTCTCGTCCATGTGCAGCGCCTTCCTGCCCTCGCTCTCCTTTATTGGGAATGCTGCGAAGAAGAGATCTCTTTCGTTTGGCGAGAGCGCATTGTACAGTTCATTGTAATTGAAGGCGTAGAACTTTCCCTCTTCGCCCTCGCTGTCTGCATCCATCGCGGTGTAGAATGCCCCCTCCTTTGATGCGAATTCCCTCAGCACAAAGTCGAACGTCTCCTTTGCGGTCCATTCGTATGCGCCCTTTCCGGTTATCTGGTATGCCTCTGTGTACACCATGGCGAGCAGCGCCTGGTCGTAGAGCATCTTCTCGAAGTGGGGCACATTCCACATGATGTCTGTAGCGTACCTGTGGAAGCCCCCTCCTATCTGGTCGTAGACAGCGCCCATCCTCATGCATTCCAGAGAACGCTCGACCATTTTCAGTGCCACCTTAGAGCCGGCGTTTTTAGAGTGCCTCAGCATGAAGAGCAGGTTCAGCGCCATTGGGAACTTGGGCGCCTCTCCAAATCCGCCGTTGTCGAAGTCGAACATCTCCGACATCTGCTTGAAAGCGTCATCGAATATCTTCTTGTCAAGCTTTGCTGCTGGCCCCTTCTTTCCGCTGCTCGAGAGCGCCTTTGCCATGCTCTCCGAGTTCTTCATCAACGTCGCTCTGTCATTCCTCCAGAGGTCTTCGACATTCTCTATCAGCTGCTTTATCCCTGGCATGTTGAACCTCGGCTCCTTCGGCAGGTAGGTGGCCACAAAGAACGGCTTCTTGTCGGGAGTAGCCACTATTGTGAGCGGCCATCCGCCGTTGCCCGTAACCATCTGGCACGCCTTCATGTAGACGCTGTCAACATCGGGCCTCTCCTCCCTGTCGACCTTTATGCAGACGAATGCCTTGTTCATCATCCTTGCAACCTCTTCATCCTGGAAGGACTCCTTCTGCATCACGTGGCACCAGTGACATGTCGAATAGCCGATTGATATGAACAGCGGTTTGTCCTCCCTCTTCGCCTTTGCGAACGCCTCACCAGACCAGGGATACCAGTCAACGGGATCGTGCGCGTGCTCTGCGAGGTATGGGCTGCCCTGCCCCGCAAGATGGTTTGGCCTCACCTCCATAGAACCATTTATATTTTTACAATACCAATTAATAACAGTACTGCGGTGGGGTTATGCTTTTTGACGGAGGTGTAAAAGAGGTCAGAGCGGATGAGCTTGAGGAGCTGCTCAACAAATCCTTCGACTCAAAGATATCTTCGCTTGACAACAGGATGAGCAACCTGTTGTCGGACATAGAAAGGGCGCGCGGCTCCTTCCTAGACAACTGCGAACGATTCGAAAAGAACAGCGCAACGCCAGATAGGGAATCGATAAGGTTTGCGAGCGAGCACCACATTATGGAGCAGAAAGCCGCATACATAGGCGCGCTGAGGCGGGTCCTCGGAGTCAGGCAAAAGGCAGAGGGGAAGAACCTCTACCTCTCGTACCGCTCCGGCTTCGAGTCAAGCAGGAGCCTCCTTGATGAGATTCTGAAAATAAACAACAAGTTCAGGATAGTCCTCGAGGGATACGCCAACCTCCTCGGTGGGTTCAAGAGCTCGTACACAAACATGGAGCGCACGATAAAGGAGCTCGGCTCAAGGCTGGAGATGAGGTCCAGGGAGTTCGCCGAGTACAATGTCACGCTTCAGGAGATAGAGAGCTTCATCTCCCTGAACAGGGAGATTGCCGAGCTTGGAAAGGCCCTGTCGAATGTAGCAGTTGGGGCGGCCAACGACCCTGCTGAGAGAGAGGACTCTACAGAGGGCATGAGAAAGGACCTTTCGGAGAGGGTCTCTCAGATCCACATAATAGAAAAGGGGATCGAAGATGCACGGAGCACAATCATGGCGAAGATAGCGCCGCTTGACAAGCCGGCAAGGAAGTACGAGCACGGGCTGAGCAAGAGCCACCTTACCGCATATCTTGACGACCCCATGGGCGTGCTGAACAACGAGGCAAACTTCAGAGAGCTGTGCAAGGATGTCACCTCCTTGAAAAAGGAGATTGAAGAGGGCAGGATCGTTGTGAAGAACAGGGCAGAGGCGATGCAGGCGATTGACTTCGTACTGAATGAGAGCATAATCTCATTCCTCAATGAGATAGAGATACTGAAGGGGAAGCGCGCAGTGCTGATGCGCGAGATAGGTGATATTGAAAAGTCGATAAGGGATATAGAGAGCGTGGAGGAGGGAAGGCGCAAGAAGAGAGCTGTGGAAGGAAGCCTCAAGGAGAACATGGATGGGCTGAAATCCTCAATAGACTCTTCGAAAAGGAAGATAGAGCAGCTTTTTGAGATGAACTACAGAAGGAAGGTAAAGGTC
>DATJLP010000015.1:0-23504 GCA_035509375.1 Candidatus Acidiferrum sp. | reverse complement strand
CTGTTCCAATCAGGCCGCCTGCTATTGCAATAGCGGCTGCAATCGCATATTCTGGATCTGCTACTACCATTTCGTTTCACCATTCAAATAGAATAAACCGCATAAGTGTTTGTGTGAGAATCTATAAAAACATACTGAATTAAATCCTCAGCCCTTCGTCACGCCCAACGGTGTCAGTTTTGCAACAATATTCGAGATCCTGGCACCCTCTATTGTTGAGACAACATCATCCACGTTCTTGTACGCCCACTCTGCTTCCTCGCTCACAAGCTTCCTGCTCCTTACGCGTATCTCGATGTTCTTCTTTTTCATCTCTCCAAGCGTCTTTGAGGAAGGAATCTCTCTCAACGCCTGGTGCCTTGACATCACCCTGCCCGCTCCGTGGCACGAGGAGCCGAATGTCTCGAGCATGCTCTCCTTTCTGCCAGCGAGGACGTAGCTGGCTGTTCCCATACTCCCTGGAATGAGAACGGGTTGGCCATACTCCCTGTACTTTCTTGTTATCTCTTCATGACCGGGACCGAATGCCCTTGTGGATCCCTTCCTGTGAACATAAAGTTTCATGCGTTTTCCATCAACAACGTGCTCTTCCAGCTTCGCAATGTTGTGCGACAGGTCATACAGGAGTTCCATGCCAAGGTCTTCAGCCTTCTTTCCAAACACCTCCTCGAAGCTCTTCCTTATGAAATGCGTCATTATCTGCCTGTTGACGAAAGCAAAGTTTATCCCGCAGCACATCGCTGCCCGGTAATCTTCCGCTTCCTTCGAGCCAACATGGGCATAGCCGAGCTCCGGGTCTGGAATTGTTATATTGTTTTTCTTCTGATAATCAATGAGTATGCGGATGTAATCGCTGCATATCTGATGGCCAAAACCTCTAGAGCCGCTGTGCAGCATTATGGCAACGTCTCCTTCCTGAAGGCCGTACGCCTTTGCGAGCCTCTCATCGAATATCTTGTCAATCCTCTGCACCTCTGCGAAATGGTTGCCCGCACCAAGGGTGCCGAGCTGCGGAAGGCCTCTCTTCTTTGCAAGGTCGCTTACCTTATCAGGGTCGGCGCCCTTCATATGGCTGCCTTCCTCCACCTTGTCAATATCATCATGGAAGCCATAGCCCTTCTCTACTATGTAGCCAACCCCGCCAGACGCTATGCCTTCCACATCTTTCTGGGTCATTCCGATGCTCATCTTGCTTCCCACGCCGCTGGGTACATTCTTGAATAGCGAATCCATAAGCGCGCCGAGTTTGGGCTTCAGCTCCTTTTCCGTTATATTTGTTTTAATCAACCTGACGCCGCAGCCTATATCAAAACCGATAAACGAAGGAGAAATTATCCCATTTTCTGCATCAAAAGCGGCAACTCCTCCTATTGGGCTTCCATATCCTTCATGGCCATCAGGCATCACGAGCATATGCTTAACTATCGAAGGCAGTTTGGCGGCGTTGGAGGCCTGTTTCAGCGTTCTGTCTTTCTGCATGTTTTCGATCAGCCTGCTGTTCGCATAAACATGCACCGGAACATTCATGCCGCTGGAGCTGTCCTTCTCTAGTTCCCACAAATAGTCATTTACCTTCTTCATTCAACTCCCGAGACTTTCAAAAGACGTTTGAAATCCTTAGCACTAAGCCATTCCATCTTTAAATAATCAACTATCTCCTTCTTCGTCATTCCGATCCTCTTCGCTTCCTTAACCGCAATCCTATACGCTTCTATCTCTGTTGGTGTGTTGACATAGCCATCTTCCATCTCGAAGAGCTTTTTGCCCTTCATGTGCTGTTTTATGTGAACAAGTTCATGAACTACATCGAGATAGACATACCGTTTGTCTGCTGTCTTTATGTAATGGAGGTTGCAGACAAGCGATTTATCAGCATCGTCAATCCAAAAGTATCCCCAACTGCCTACGTATGGCTTCACAACAAGCTTTGAAAGGACCCTCTTGGTATTGCCTCCAAAGAGTGCGTTCACAGCTGCTATCTTTTCAAAACCAGAGAAGATATTTGTGAATTTGTATTTTGGGATCCTTATGCTCTTGTTTATCTTTACGTCGTTCGGACCGTAATCTTTTCTTTTCATCTACTAACTTGATCTGCTTAACCATTTAATTATTTGCTCCTGATCAAAAGAGAGGAGTTTATGTTCTTATTCCACCTAGTCAACGAATCTATCACATCAAAACCCCTGAGCAGTTTGGGGTCAACTTTTTCATATACCAGCTCGTTTAGCCCAACAACTGTTCTAACTATTATATCTGAATCGTAACCTTCTAAACCTTTTATTATTCGGGCTTTAGGTTGCGACAATATCGTCACCAAAACCTTTGTGAAGCCTTCCTTGGCAATTTGATTATCAGCTTTATGGAGTATCTGTATCTGCTTTGAAAGGCCAAGTTTCTTTACAACCTTTCTTGACAGGCGCACAGCCTCAATGTCATTATCAATGCCTGTAATTTTACAACCGAAAACCTTCGCATAGCATATCGCAGTTTCCGGAAATGGCCCAGATCCAATTATAAGCACACGGTCGTCTTTGCCTATTTTAGCCATTCTGCCTTCAACAGCAGCGTAATTAACCGTCCTACTCAACATATCTGTTTCAACAAGACAATCATGTTCATCGCACATGTGAAGGATAAACTCCCTGGCCTTTTTCTTCTCCAAAGCTGTTTCATATTCACCGAAGAATTTTTGAAAGAACCTTAAATCCCTTTTAGGTAAAGTTGCTGGTAGAGTGCAGTCTCTATGCTTGTGGAGTTTGAACACGTAGTCGAGAAAAGATTCCTCAACCAAAAAATCGAGCTCATTAGATAACTCTTTTATTGGATAGAATCTCTCCATCTCTCTTTTGATCTGATTCAGCCTCTTATGGTCCAAATCTATTGATTTCACACATAGCACCAAGGAAGAGGATATTATGCGTGAATCTTTTTATTGATATCGCCCCTGCCTTGATCTGCACGTCTTAACGTCTTTTATAGACATTCTTTCTGTGCCCTATTGCAGTTATCAGAATTGTCTCTTCTTCATGCAGCATGATTGCTATTACTCTATAATCGCCAACTCTGAGCTTAAGTTCCTTGCTTCCCGCCAAACTCACGAAAGCACGTTGCGGATTACCAGATATAGATTTCAACTTCCTGACTATCCGGTTTGCCACAACCTTGTCAAACTTCTCAAGTTCCAAAGTGGCATTTTCAGAAAGAACTATTTTATACGGCATTAAGACAAGCCCAATCTCTTTTGAACCTGCTCCAAACTGTAAACCCGTCCACGTTTTATATCAAGCAGGCCTCTGAGTATTGAATTCCTGAATTCTGGGGTGTATTCTCCTTCGTCATCTCCAGTAGGTATGAGATCCATAAGCGCGTTTATTATCTCGTCATAAGTCTCTCTAGATCCCACCTTGAATTTCTGAAGTCGCAATCTTGTAGCTGTTTCAACCTGTATGGTGGTAAAACTCATATAATCACTATATAATTAGCATATAACAGATATATAAAGTTTACGAATAAATTAAAACGCCCTTGCCGGGATTTGAACCCGGATCACAGGCTCCGCAAGCCCGTGTTCTATCCAAGTTATACTACAAGGGCACTCTAGAACTCTCTGAATATAGGTTTTAATAAATGTGCCTATGAAAGTTATTCGAACGCTATGTCATATCACACATACCTGACGCTGCTGCTGCCATCGGTTGTCGCTTTTGTAATGACGATCATAGCGACGCTCTTCGTTATGGACTACATGTTCGACGCTGGAGTTACCGATGTCGACCATAACAAGAAGAAGGAGATCACCCTCCCTGGCGGAGTAGGAATCGCATTTGCCCTGGGCCTTACCATAGGGATACTTGTATACGTGTTCGGCAGCAACTTTCCAACACCAACGGCACCTTTCTATCAGGCCACAGCATCGCTGACATATCTCTTTGCAACTGTCCTTGCAGTGCTGCTAATCTCGCTTGTCGGTTTCCTGGATGATATAAACGTCAGGACCAAAGGAATCGCCTCTGTCATGCTTCCAAAGGGGTTAAAGCACAAGAGAGGCGGACTTAAGCAATGGCAGAAGCCACTCCTCACATTCATAGGTGCGATACCCCTGATGGTTGTAAATGCTGGCATGTCAATCGTTCACATACCCTTCGTAGGTGCGGTAAACTTTGGAATACTGTACCCTTTGATAATCATACCCCTTGCTGTCATATTCGCTGCAAACTCGGTTAACCTGCTTGGAGGCTTTGACGGAATAGCAACCGGAACAACAATGATTGTCGCATTGGCGCTTGTAATCTACGGCCTGCTCTATGGCACATATACCGGCACGCTGATAGCCTCTGTTGCATTCTCTGCCTGCCTCGCTCTTTTCGTATTCAATGTCTATCCCTCGAAAATGATACCTGGCGACAGCTTTACCTACGGGATAGGCGCGGTTCTGGTAAGCGCCATGGTGTTGGGCAACATGGAATCATTCGGCGTGATAATAGCTATACCATTCATCATCGAATTCCTCCTACATGCAAGAAAGAGGTTCAAGGTGACCGACCTGGGTAAGAAAAGAAGCGACATGACAATGGAGCCGCCTTATGGAAAGAAGATATACAGCTGGTGCCACCTCTTCATGAACATGAAGAGATGCAAGGAATGGGAGGTCTCAATGTACATGTGGATTGTTGAGATAGGCTTTGTCGTGCTGGCCTTCGCGCTCAAAGCGCTTGCCTTGCTGTGAGGGGCAGATCCACTCTTATAGAACCTCTTTTCGACAGCCTTCTCTTCCTTATCTTTCTTGTAGAGCGGTTTAGCGCTATCTGGGTCAGCGCAATCGCCCTCTTTGGAGACTTCGAAACAAATTCTATGTCCGATCTTGTAACAAGCGTTTTCCTTCCAGCATAATTAGCGTATATCTGTGCCTCATTCACAAGCTCTCTCACCGTATCTTCCAGCTCCTTCTCAAGCGTTATCACCGCGCCCTCGTTTATCCTCTCCGATCCGACCTCCTTTAGGAACTGCTCTACGTCATAAAGACTGAAGTATCTCTCTTTCACCAATCGAACCCCCCTTGAAGAAAGAGATTTCTAGAGCAATCCTTTTAAAGCAATCTGAATTGGTGCGATTAGTGGCATTCTTATTCATTTCTTTGCATAACTTTTAATATGATTAGAATAGGCTTCCACCTCTCTGTTGCAGGAGGCGTGTACAATGCGCCTCTCACGGCTGAGAAGGAGGGCTACGGGACCTTCCAGATCTTCGCCAGCAACCCAAGGGCGTGGGATCACCACGAAATTCCAAAGGAGGACGCGGAAAGGTTCAGGCAGATAGTGAAGAAGAGCAACACAATACCATTTGCGCACGTGCCCTACCTCTGCAATCCCTCCTCCACAAGCAGGGAGACACTCGAGAAGAGTATGAAGATGCTTGTGAACAACATGGAGAGCTGCAACGCGCTTGGGATAGAAGGGCTGGTGATGCACCAAGGCTCCCACCTGGGAAAGGGCAGCGACCATGGAAGGAAGACGATAATAGACGCTGTTGGCAAGGCTCTGGACAGGGTTCCAAAGGTGCACATACTCCTTGAAAACTCGGCCGGCTATACCAACAGCATGGGCTCAAAGTTCGATGAGATGGGCTACATAATAGACCAGATAGGCTCTCCAAGGGTCGGGGTCTGCCTTGACACCTGCCACACCTTCGCTGCAGGGTACGATCTGCGCACAAAAGAGAGCATAGAGAAGACATGTGCAGAATTCGAGGACAACATCGGCTTCAAAAGGCTCGGCCTAGTGCATTTGAATGACGCAAAGTTCGAGTTGGGAAGTGGGCTTGACAGGCACTGGCACATCGGCCAGGGCAACATAGGCGCAAAAGGCTTCACAGAGTTGTTCAGGAACAAGAATTTCAAGGATAGATGCTTTGTCATGGAGACCCCGATAAACGGAGACGGCAACGAAACCACAAACATGAGGGCGATAAAGCAGATAATCAAGAACGCAAAGGCCGATTGACACACCAAGCCTTATAAAACTTGATTGACACAGATGAATCTTATGAGGAAAATAACTTACATAAAGGACCTTGGCCCAGAGATGGACGGGAGAGAGGTAGTCCTCGCAGGTTGGGTCCACGAAGTCAGAGAGACCGGCAAGATAACCTTCCTCATACTTAGGGACAGCACAGGCATTGTCCAGGTGATAGGAAAGAAGGCAGAAACGGATCCTAAAATCATGAAGGCGATGTCCTTGCCAAAAGAAAGCGTTGTAACTTTAACAGGAATACTGAAGGTCAACAAGGAAGCAAAGAAAGGATTTGAAATCCTGATAAAAAAGATAGAGGACCTCAATCCATTATCGACACAGATCCCATTTGAGGTTACGGGAAAGGTGCCTGCAGATATAGATGTGAGGCTCAACCACAGGCACATAGACCTTAGAAGGCTCGAGACAGCAGCCATCTTCTCGATACAATCGACAATACTCAACAGCTTCAGGAATTTCTTCTTTGAGCGCGGGTTCAAGGAGATAAGGACCCCGACCCTTGTTTCTGAAGCAACTGAGGGAGGCTCTGAGGTATTTGAGGTCAAATATTTTGATACAAAAGCGTACCTGGCACAATCCCCGCAACTCTACAAGCAGCTCGCCATTGTTGGGGGAATGGATAAGGTCTTTATGGTTGTCCCTGTTTTCCGGGCAGAGAAGTCTAACACAACATCGCACCTGACAGAGGTCACACAGATGGATGTAGAAGTTGCGTTTGCTGACGCTGATGATGCTATACAGTTGCTCGTCGAAGCTGTCTCACAGATAATAAAAGATGTAATTAGGTCAAACAGCGCAGAGTTGGAACTGCTAAAGAGAAAGCTTGATGTTCCAAAAGTCAAGGTGGTAACTTACACAGAGGCACTGAAGGAACTCAAGAAAAAGGGCAGCGCCACAGAATTTGGCTCCGACCTGTCAAGGGAGGACGAGCAAAAGATCTCTGAAATATACGGGCACTATGTGGTCGTAAAAGACTACCCGACAAAGGTTCGTGCGTTCTATTCGATGCCGAAGCCCGATAACCCCGAACTCTCGAACAGCTTCGACTTCATATTTGACGGGATTGAGATATGCAGCGGCGCACAAAGGATACACCTGCCCAACCTTCTCATGGAGCAGCTCAAGAGCAGGGGCATGAACCCGAAGAATTTCGAGTTTTACATAAGCGCATTCAGGAACGGCGCCCCACCGCACGCTGGCTGGAGCATAGGCCTGGAGAGGCTCACGATGCAGATCGTTGGCGCCAAAAACATACGCGAGACAACCCTTTTCCCAAGAGACAGGAAGAGACTCACTCCATAAAAGTCAAGGCGCGACCCTGTTTATCATTCTCGGGAACGGTATTGCATCTCTAATGTGGTCAAGGTTGAGCAGCCACTTTATGATTCGCTCAACCCCCATCCCAAAACCTGCGTGTGGCACCGATCCGTATTTTCTTAGGTCGATATACCAGGAATAATTCTCTGCGTTTAACTTGAACTCATTCATTCGCTCAATCAGCTCCTCGAGTTTCCAGATCCTCTCACTGCCTCCTATTATCTCACCGTGGCCCCTTGGCGCCAGCATATCGGCGCACGCAACGGTTCTGCCATCTCGGTTGACCGGCATGTAAAATGCCTTTATCTCCTTCGGCCAGTTGTAGACAAAGATCGGCTTTTCTTCGTGTTCTGTAAGTAGCCTCTCCTCCTCGACTCCGAAGTCATCGCCCCACTTCCTCTTCGCGCCCTTCTCGTTCAGAATGCCTATCGCCTTCTCGTAGGTTATTCTCTTGAACGGCGGCTTTATCTTCATGAGATCGCTCTTCTTCACCTCAAAGAAGCTCAGAATGTCCTCGTGCTCCTTTGCCAGGGTTGTCGCGATGTAGCTTATCAGCTGCTCCTGAAGTTTCATGCTCTTCGCATTGTTAAAATAGGCCATCTCAGGCTCGAGGTGCCAGTACTCGGCAAGGTGCTTTGTGGTTCTCGACTTTTCTGCCCTGTAGGAGGGCGCGAACGAGTAGACCTTTTCGAGAGAATATATCATCGCCTCCGCATACAGCTGCGATGACTCTGTCAGGTATACCTTCTGCCCAAAATAATCCACCTCAAAAAGGTTTGCGCCGGTCTCCCCGCCCGCTTTTGTTAGCAGCGGCGGCGTTATTTCGTAAAAGCCCTTTTTGTCAAGGAACTTTCTAGCATAGCTGAACACATAGGATCTGGTTCTCATCGCGTTTATGAGCCTCTGGCTCCTCAGCCACAAGTGCCTCACATCGAGCAGAAACTCAGCGCTTTGATACTCTGTAATTGGAAACTGTTCCCCGCTGTGTACAAGCATCAACTCGCTTGCATCTATCTCAGCCCCTCCCGGAGCACGCTCATCCTTTCTCACAGTGCCCTTTACTATTATGCTCGACTCCATGTAAGCCGAGTCTATCTCCTTCCACTCCTTTTCAGATATTTTGCTTCTGTCAAATACGCACTGTATTGTTCCTGTTCTATCCCTTATCACAGCGAACGTTTTCCCGCCGCTGCTTCTCTTTCTGTGTACCCATCCCTTTATCGTTACACTCTTTCCAGCACCGGCGAGCGCCTTCTCTATTGGCATTGCCTTAGTATACACGCGCATAAGACCACATATTCTGCTTCACGCAGGCTTTTATTCGTTATCTGTAGCTACACAAGGGATATAAGGAGCGCAGCAACGATGAACCCCGAGACGATTATTATCGGGCTCAGCACCCTCGCCCTCGCGACTATCGACTTTGTCATCTCAACCATCGTGTCGCCAACCTCGGGCCCCCATATCGGGAACTTCTCCATGACCACCTTCTTGTGGTATATCTTTACTGGCTCTATGTTCTTTATCGCACCTGAGACCGCCTTGTCTATCAGCGGCTGGAGCTTCCTGAACTTCGTGTACCTTCCAAGAACGTTCTCAACGGTCCACTCCAGAGAGTTGACCGAGTGCGTGTCTGTAGTGTAAACCTCTGCCTCGATCTTGTACTTCCTTCTCAGGTAAGATACGATCTCATTCCTCAATGAAGGGAGTATGTTGTTCGAGTTGAACTGAAGAATCGCGTACTTGAAGCTTCCAAACGAGAAGACCGCCACGTTGAGGTCCCCCCTTCCGATGTCCTTCGGCATCCTCAACGAGTCGTACAGCTCCACTCCTCTGACCCCGACCCTGCACTCCTTTGCGCTGTGCAATTCCTTGATGGAGTCGATAGCCTTCATGTAGTCCTTCATAGAGCTGGAGTCAAACCTCACACCGTCGAGCTCGCTCTTCGGCGCGCTCTCATATCTGGAGTTGTGAGCGTCTATCAGTATCGTGTTGCCGTACTTTATGCTCAGGGTCTTCTTGAAGAGCGTCGATACGTCATAAGCGACGTCCTCCGTGACCCTTGGCGCCCTCGTGAATGTTATGAGCGACACCCCGTCAAAAGAGAGCTTTATCACTCTTGAAGGCCCGCACCTCCCCACAGAGTAGCTCATCCCTCCTTTCGTCCGCTTCGCTTCCGCCACGCCTTCGTACAATGCCGCCCTGATCTTGTTTATCTGCCCGAACGCTATGGGGTTCCTGTCAGCGTTCACTGTCGGGTGCATCACGAAGCCGAACGCCTTGTAGCTCTTGCGTATCTGCCTTTCAAGTATGTTTGGGAAGTCGCTCGCGCCGAGGTTGCCCGCCGGCCCGTAGTGTATCTCTGGTATGAAGAGGACCGCCTTTATCTCCCTCTCGTTCCTGACTACCAGAGTGTTTGTGTCCACGCTCGGCCTTATGCCCAGCTTTGTGCTGAACGGCAGTGCGGTGTTTATGTTGAAGAGCCAGCTCTGCAGCATGCTCGAGAAGAGGTCTATGCTCCCGACCCCCAGGTTCTTTTTCAGCGGACGGTCGAACATGTAGAGGAGGATGTAGCTTACTATCATGAAGATGAATATTCCTACGTAAAGCTTCAGGAAGAGGATGCCGAGCGGCCTGTTGAACGTGAAGAAGAAGTGCCGGGCCCCAACGAAGAGCACTATGTTCAGGGTCGGCTGTATGAGCGCAACTATTATGCTGCGCTTCCTGAAGTTCAGGACAACCTTGCTTATGAAGAACCACCAGCCGAAGAGGCTTGCCGCTCCAACAAGTATGGTTATCGTAGCTGCAGGAGAGCCGAATACTATGTGGAGTATGCTTCCCAAGAGCAGGAAGATCGAGTAGGAGACGGCGCCAACCATCGCTATGAAGAGGAGGTGCTTGATGTTTATCCTGTAGCGTATCGCCTTTATCAGTATGACCGTCAGCACCGTGGGCAGCAGCAGCGCCACCAGGCCGCCGAGCGTACCGTTTACGAGTATGTAGTCAAACCCCGTCCGTATTGTCTCATAGTGGAGAAGGGCAACAGACGCGATCCCAACCACTATGCTTATCAGTATCAGCACTATGAAGAGGGCCGTTGTGCCCGGAAGCTTCTTCGAAAATATGTCAGAATATCTGGACAAATCGTTTTTTGATGCAGCCATACGAACACTGGCTTCACTTTCCGAATCTTCTCTGCCTCCTGTGGAACGTGTCTATCGCCCTCTTCAGGTCCTCCCTTCCAAAATCAGGCCAGGTCTTCCTGGCGAAGTAGAGCTCGGAGTAGTTTGACTGCCACGGCAGCAATCCTGATAGCCTCTTCTCACCGGATGTTCTTATTATGAGGTCGACGTCAGGCACGTCAGCGGTCATCAGCCTCGACTTTATCGCTTCGCTGTCAATGTGCTTGGGCCTCTCCGCGCTTATGCTCCTCACCGCATACGCTATGTCGTCCTTTCCTCCGTATCCGACAAGCAGGTTTACCGTAAGCTCCTTGTACATGCGCGTCTGGTTCTGCAGCTTCAGGAGCGCATCCTTCAACCTCTTCGGGAGTATCGACATGTTGCCTATGATGTTCACGCGAGCCCCGTTCTTCTCCAGCAGCTCAAGTATCTTCTGGTCGTTGGCCGACTTTATGTACAGCTTGTAGAGAAGGCCTATCTCGGCCTTGCTGCGCTGCGTTATATTCTCGGTAGAGAGCGCCCAGACCGATATCGTGTCTACGCCCTGCTTCTTCGCCCATGTGCACACGTCGATCACCTTTCCGATGCCCATGCTGTAGCCTTTCCTGAGGTTTAGCCTATTGCTCCTGGACCACCTCCTATTCCCGTCTGGTATGATCGCTATGTGAAGGGGGGTCTGTGCGTTCTTTTTCATTTTGGTTGCCTCTACCTAAGCCGTGTAGCAGTATAAGTATAAAAATATAAAGCACAAAGGCTAATAAATATAGTGCCTTTATGTCTGATTTTGATGCAACCTATGTCAGCTCGATAGAAGAGGTCTTGGGCAACCGCGACTCAATCGAATACCTGAAGAGGTTTGCAATAGACATCGACAACAACGTCGCAAGGAAGCCGGTGCTGATCTTCGGCCCGACCGGCACCGGAAAGACGATAACCGCGCACATGCTCGCCAAGTGGAGGAACTGGAACATAATAGAGATGAGCGCGAGCGATTACAGGGACTCTGAGGCTGTGGAGCGGCGCCTCCAGGTGTCCGCAAACACGAGGAGCCTCTTCGGCAAGAGGAACATGCTCCTCCTAGACGAGATAGACGAGCTCTCCGGAAGGTTCGACAAGGGAGCGGCAGCATCGATAACCAGGCTGGTATCCGATTCAAAGAACCCGATAATAATGACGGCCAACAACATGTGGGACCAGAGCATCTCATTCCTCAGGGCGAAGACGGACCACGTAGAGTTCAGGAAGCTCTCCGCGCTCGACATATCAAGGGTGCTTGCTAACGTCTCAAGAAAGCTCAACTCCGGGGTCAGCCAGAAGGTGATCGACATGATAGCGGGCAAGAGCGCGGGAGACGCGCGCAGCGCCATAAACGACCTTCTTGTGATGGCCGGCTCTGACGAGGAGATGCTCGAGGCGATAGGGGTGAGGGACAGGAAGTCGGACATCTTCTCTGTGCTGGACAAGATCTTCTCATCCAACACGGTCTCGGCTCCGCTGAGGGCGATCGCGAACTCTGACGTGGACAACGACATGATGATAAAGTGGATTGACGAGAACCTGCCGCACAGGTACACGCAGCCAGAAGATTTGGACAAAGGTTATGAGAGCCTCTCAAGGGCTACGATCTTCTCCTCAAGGGCATCGAGGAAGCAGTACTACACCTACTGGAGGTACATGAACGTCTTCATGTCGAGCGGCATCGCGCTCTCAAAGAGCAGCTATCCAGACACAAGAAGGAGGTACTCCTTCCCAAAGGTGATATCAGAGCTGAGCAGCTCAAAGGCGGACAGGGCCTCCACCACGATAATAGCAAAGAAGATGCAGAGGAGCGTCCACCAGAGCATACGCGAGATAAAGGCGACGATACTTCCGCTCATGTCGATCATGATGCAGAGGTCCATCTCAGAGAATGGGAAGGAGGAGACGTACGATTTCTTCGAATCGAGGTTCGAGCTGACCGAGAAGGAGGTTGAGAGCATAGCCGCAATCAGTCCGGCCTTAGCTCCCTCAATATGATGTCGACTATCTCCTTTGAGTGGTTGTCTATCACGCGGATGCTTGCTGCCTCGTTGTGCCCGCCCCCGGATTCTACATAGTCGGAGGTATCCTCAAGCCTCTTGATCAGATCCAGTATCTTCACTGTTCCTGATATCTTCTTTGACATCCTCAGCGTCACATACCCTCCATAGTATAGTATCGTCATGGTCTTGCTGCCGTTCATCTCCTCGAGCTTTTCCTGGAGGCGCGAGCTGAACCTTCCAGGAAGCGGGTAGCCGGAGCTGCTTCTCGGCAGCGCGTCGAAATCAAGCACGAAAGCGTTTATTCCATCCCTGCACCTGTGCGGCTTCACGCCCCTCATTCCCAGGTCGAGCATCTCGTTCATCGAGCTAGAGGCCTCGTAGAAGAGCGAGTCGGATTCACCCTTGTCCTTGAGCACGTTGTCTATGTATGATGGGGTGAGCTTTGCGATCTTTGAGTCGTACCTGCCTGCAACGTTGGTGAGGTAGTCGAGTATCACCGCTGTGCGCTGGTCGGGCTTGCTGCTCCTGTCAGCGAAGGAGCTGAAGTCGCTTATCAGCGAAGCGGCCCGCATGTCCTTTGTGTTGACCTTGCAGAGCATCTCAGCAAACACAGATGTAAGAAGGCCGGCGGTGAAGTCGGTCCCTGATCCGTAGTTCCACGGGTTTATGTAGTGGTCGACCTTCTCCATGGGGAATCCCTCATACACCGGGTGGTGGTCCAGCATGATGAGCTTGAACTTTCCCCTTGACTCTGCTATGGGCACCGCGCTGCCCGGCGCGGTCCCGAAGTCGAGTATGAGCACAACGGGCAGCTCGACGCTCTCATAATTTCTAAGCTCTACAAGGTCAGAGTATATCGATGTCGAGTTGTAGTCGATACCCCTGTTCATTATCCAGGAGACGCTCCTTCCAAACATCGAGAACTTTTTGTCGATCGCGGAGAGCGCCCTGTGCAGCGAGACCGCGCCGCTCGACCCATCGCCGTCGTGGTGAAACCTCACAAGTATAGGAGCACCGGATATGTACGACCTGAAGAGGGAGGCAGCTGCCTTCTGCAGCGCGCCGCTCATCCTTTCTACGGTCTCGTAATACGGCTCCCTCTTGTAGCTCTTTTTGATCCTCTCCGCGTTCCTTCCTATCGAGAGCTTCTCGAGCTTCTTGGAGAGCTCCCTCTCGTAATCCGCCCTCTCATACCTTCCGTTCACCTCTACCGAGCTTATCGTCTGCTCCTTTTCGTCAATCTCCTTAACAGTGACGACGTCGCCGAGCTCCAGGACAAACTTGGACTTCGCGCTTATCGCCCTGCTCGAGAGTATCGTGTAGAGGTTGTTCTTGCTGTCGTGAGACCTGCGCAGCCCAGTGACGATTCCCTTGTAAGATGAAGGCATTTGAAACAGCTATGTAGTGGAATTTACCCCAAGAGCCTGGGAGTTGCAGAGTATCCTGTCGGTCGCGTTGCCGATGTAGCTGCAGTACGTGACGTTTTTGTACCTTCCGGCTATCGCTGCATAGCAGCTGTACTGGAGGGCCCCTGTCGGTATAAGGCCGCACACCGAGGCGTTCCTGTTCGCAACCGCTATGTAGGAGTAAATGCCGTAGTCGCACTCGTTCTGCACGCCAACCGGCACGTTGGCGCAGAGCGTGCCCACCTGGCCGACGCTTATGTTGAAGGTGACGTTCTGCTGGGTTGACGGGGTTGACAGCTGCCCGCTGCAGATCATCTTCAGCTGGCCGGTGGTCATGCTGCAGAGCGATATGTTGGATGTAAGGTGAGCCAGGTTGTAGTAGCAGTAGCTCTGCGGGCTTGTGTTCAGGCTCGATATCGTGAGGCTCGCGTTGGCGATTCCGAAGAGCTGGGTGCTAGATGAGAGTATGAAGTTTATCAGGCTCGAGTTGAACGTTGTGGGAAGGTAGGAGCAGTACGCTCCGCTCCTTGACGAGACCGCTAGGTTGTAATAGCTCCTGTAGGTGCAGTTGTCGCGCACGCTCCCGTTCAATATGAGCGAGCACTCCCCAACGTTTGAGAAGTTGCCCGCCTGCAGAGCAGCGTACGTGCATATGGACTCATACGGGTCCTGAAGCGAAGAGCAGTAGGACGGGTTCCTCTCCTTCTCCCCGAGCGCGCTGACGCACGCAGCGAATGTGGCGTTGCCAGAGAGGCTGCACAGGCTAACGTTGTTCTGCTGCAGTGCCACGTTTGCAATGCACCCGCCCTCTCCAGACCCGGATATGTGGAGGCAGACGGTTGCGTTGCCGGTGGTGTTGGCCAGCTCGAAGAGGCATGATGACCTCTGCGATTGGATGATGATCCTCGTGCACCTTGTCAGCGGCGTTCCGCCGCTCGTGGCCACCAGGGTGAAGAGCGCAATTACTACCAGCACGCCCGCAGCTATGGCCAGCAGGGTCATCCTCTGCCGCGAGGTTATCTCGCCATGCGAGGCGCTGTTGTCCTTCTCTCCCGATGAGGCGCCATCACCGCTAAAAAGCCGCATTCAAACTACTCCTCCTTTGCAGAGAAAACCTTGAAACCCTTGCTTGTTATCTCGTATGGGGTGAGAGAGAGGCTGTGGCTCGAGCCGCGCATCTTCATCACCTCCATGTTGAATATCCTCTTGTTCTCCTCAAGGTTCTGGTACATCATTATCGTTCCGTCAAAGACGAAGAACTCAGGGCCAAAGAGCATGTCCCTGCTCCCCGTGTGCGGCAGCTCCAGGGTCATGATCGTGGTTGCGGCCAGCCTCCTCATGTCTGACGAGAGCGAGAGGAGGCACTTCCTGTATGAGGACATCTCAGAGAAGATCAGCTTTATGAGCGATAATGAATCTATAACAACGCACTTGGAGTCGTTCGATTTTATTATCGCCTCTATGCTCGATGCTATGTTGCTGAACGAATAGGATTCCGAGTCGACCCCCGACTGTATCTTTGCTGCGACGTCCTGCCCCCCCATGACCAGCACGTTGCTCTTTACCAGGTCGCTTATGTCCGAATAGGCCGGAAAGGCCTTCTTGAAGTTGCTTAGCACCTCTTTCTCAGGCTCCTCAAGCGCAACGAAGGCGCAGTGGATCCCCCTCTTTGCGTTGTGGTAGAGTATCTCCATTGAGAGGAGGGTCTTTCCTGCGCCCGGCCCCCCGCCAACTATCACCTGGTTCTTTGATGGGATGCCTCCAGAGAGTATTTTATCCAGGCCCTCTATCCCTGTAGAGATTCGGGCTTGCTGGGGAGGCTCGCTCTTCTCCATAAAACACCACGAAGTTTAAACGTGCTTGTTATTTAATAATCTTTGGTGCTTCGTGGTCAATGGCGCGGTAAGTAAAGGTTCTAAATACCTTATAGGGCAAATATACTTGGGGTTATGCTTAAGAAATTCGTTTACATAGGGCTGGCGCTGATAGCCGTCTCGGTAGTGCTCTTCTTCGCAGCGCACGGCCTCCTGACCTCTGTAGCGCAGGGGCTCCTTGCGGAGCAAAATACGACGGTTGCAAACAGGTCTTTCTCTTACATTGCCCTGCCGCTTTCAAACGAATCCGTTTTTGTCGCTGCAGCGGCTAGCTCGCCTATCAACTTTTACCTTTTCAACACGACGGGCTTCTCTGACTGGACAGCGGCGCTGGGCACAAACGCATCAATGAACGGGTATGATGATGCGATAGCACTTGAGGGTGGCGGCCTGCTCTACGGCTACCACAATGTGGTGGAGGCGACCATACCGCCAACGCACGGTGGGCTGGCGGAAAACGCAACCGGGACTGCGGTGGCAAACCAGAGCTTCTACGGTTCCGCGTCGATCTCGCAAGGCCTGTCAGGAACGTACTACGCCGTGATCGACAACACGAACGGCAGCGCGTCTTCATCCACTCAGGTAATGGCAACCTTCCTGTACCTGTCGCCAACTGCCAACTTCGCTGGCAAGGAGGCAGCCGCCCTTGGCCTTATAGTGATGACAACGGCCTTCATAGTGCTGCTTATAATTGGACTTGCCCTCATAGTATACGGCTTCATGAAGAAGCCGAAGACGGACGCGAGCGGAACGCCACTCCCGACAATGAAGGATGTTGGGGGAATGACTGACAAGCAGATAGATATGCTATATAAAAGTGTCGGTAAAAAGAGTAAGCATATCAAGAGTGGGAACAGAAAGAGTACGGTAAAAAGGAAGAGATGAACCTATGGAGGAGTTGAGAGAGAAGATTGCGGGAGAGATTGCACTGTCAGACAGCCCCGGCAGCTCCATGAAGAAGTGGAGGGAGCTGTTTGGAGTGACGCAGGTGGAGCTCGCAAAGCAGATCAAGATTTCAACGTCTACTATAAGCGACTACGAGTCAAACAGGAGGATGAGCCCGGGCGTTGGTGTAATAAAGAGGTTTGTCGAGGCCTTGTTCACAATAGACGAAACGAAGGGAAACACGGTTGTGCAGGGGCTGGAGAAGCTGTCGCCGAAGAAGACCGAGGAGAAGTTCTACACGGTCCACGATTTCGCGGCGCCGATAAGCGGCATAGACTTCAACAGGGTAATAGAGGGAAAGATAATAGCAAACCCGAGCTACCTCGATTCGGTAAGGCTGTTCGGATACACGACGGTTGACAGCCTGAAGGTGATACTTGAGATGTCCCCATCAGAATATCCGAAGCTGTTCGGGTCGACATTGGAGAGGGCGTTCCTTTTCGACAGGGTCTCAACTGGAAGATCGCCCATGGTCGTGATAAGGGTGGCGCCAATAAAGCCGAAGCTGGTGGTGCTGCACGGGATAACGACCATAGACAAGCTCGCGATAAAGATCGCGCAGATAGAGAGGATCCCGCTGTTGACAACAAAGCTGGACATGGAGGAGATTTATGCTAGATTGAACAAAATCTGATGCCTATGAAATTTGAAAAGCTACTTACTATAAATGTAGAGAGTACTGCACTAGATAAAGAATATTGGGCTAGAATTGATGCTGTATCTGGCAAGAGAGTAAGTTTACCCAAAGACAGCCCAAATATAAAGAAGGAAATAAAAGACGCAGACGCTCTCTTAACCGGATTCGGAACGCAGATAACCAAAGAGATCTTGAGCGCTGCACCAAAATTGAAGTACATTGGCGTATTAGCAACAGCATACGATTTTGTAGATTTCTCTTTTGCCAAGGAGAAAGGACTAACTGTTACAAATGTCCCTGGGTATAGTACCGAAGCCGTTGCAGAACTCACTATAGGGATGATACTCGATACTATAAGAGAACTTGAAAAGGCAAAAATACGAGCTAGGAGCGGCGATTACACATTTGATAACTATTCTGCTTCTGAGATAAAAGGAAAAGTGTTTGGAGTATTCGGCCTCGGAAACATAGGAAGAAGAGTTGCAGAACTTGCACAAGGATTCGATGCTGATGTAAGGTATTATTCAAGAAACAGAAAACCGGATGCGGAGAAGAAAGGTATAAAGTACGAAGAAGCGGATAAACTTATACCGCAATGCGACTTCCTCTCACTGAACCTTGCGCTCAGGGCTGACACTACCAAGTTCCTAAGCGCAGCTAGGATTAAAAAATTGAAGAAAGGGGCCGTAGTCGTAAACACCGCACCAATGGGGTTAGTAGATGTTGATGCTTTAGAAGCACGCCTTGCGCAAAATGACATATTCTTTATGTTCGACCATTCTGACGATACTCCTGCAGACCAGATGAAACGACTTTCGAAATACAAGAACTGTGTAGCATATCCTCCAATCGGGTTCATTACACCAGAAGCCAGAGTTGAAAAGGAAAAAATATTCGTAGGGAATATTGAAGGTTTCCTAAAAGGAACCCCTACAAATAAAGTTAACTAGCTCAGGCGAAGCATAAACTTTTATTCCTAACCTGAGCTATTGTATTTATGGGAGGGAAAACTGCGATAATTACTGGTGGGAGTAGAGGCATAGGTAGGGCTATAGCTGAGGAACTTGCAGATATGGGATATAACCTTGTGCTTGTAGCCAAAGATAAAAAGAGATTGGAGAAAACGTCTGAGGAAATTCGTAAAAAATATAAAAAGAACATGGAAATCTTCCCATGCGACCTCTCAGACACAAAAGATATAGATTCTTTCATAAAGTTCTGTGCAACATTGGAAATAGTACCTGATGTACTGGTGAACAATGCAGGTACATTTATAGGAGGCTCTACTGAGAGCGCAACACTTGAATCTTACGACAAACTGCAAGCACTAAACATGAGGGGTATTTTTTACCTAACTCAAAAGCTCCTTCCTCTTATAAGGAAAGGTAAGGAAAAAAGAATAGTAATAATTTCCACTGTGCGCGCCTTAGACCACTATCCTGGTGGTGATAGTGGTGCAATATATGCAATTTCCAAATGGGGGCTTCGCGGATGGGCGAGATCGCTAAGAGAAGAAGTTAGAAAATATAAAATTGGAGTTACTGTTATTTATCCTGGCGCGGTTTTCACCGACATTTGGGAAGGGACACAAACCCCGAAAGAACAGTTTATCACCCCAAGCGATATAGCAAAAGGGATCAGAGCATCCCTGAGCGTTGGTTCTCAAACCGTAATAGAGGAGATGACAATAATGCCTCTTGTGGGTAATATCACTGAGTGATATTATGGGCTCCAAATCAATTAAAAAACTAGTAGAAAACTACCTAGACGAAGCAAAATTAATGCAAATTGCAACATCAAAAAACAACAAACCATGGGCCGCCAGCGTATGGTATGCAAATGACAAGAGTATGAACCTCTATTTTATCTCTAGAAAGAGCAGGAGGCATTCAATTGAATTGAACAAGAACCGGAATGTTGCTGGTTGCATAGTGAAACCGCACACAATAGGGAGCGGGCAGAAAGTCAGGGGCATACAATTCGAGGGCACTGCAAGACAATGCAACCTTACTGAAATAAGGAAAGCGAACGACCTTTATTTGAAAAAATATCCAAAGGCGGAAAGAACGCCGATAAGCAAGTTACTTTCACCCAAATTGTACTACACCTATTACATAATCAAACCAAAAAGGATTGTTTTGTTTGATGAGGTGAACTTTCCAGAGCATCCCGAGCAGGAGCTGGTTCTTTGACTAAACAAACAGGTTCATGATACTGCGTTGCTTTTGCTAAGTATGTTGTGGTATTCTGTAAATCGAATGTAATAGCCAAAAGGGTCCTCCACTCTGAAATCTTTTAATCCCCAGGGCTGCCCCTTTAGTTTCTCTACCACTTTAGCAAACCTCTTCGCTCTCTTATACAAAGAATCAATATCATGTACCATTATTACAATCTCAACCCCATATCCTCTTTTTGTCTTTTTTGAAAACCTAGAAAAATAAGTTTGCTTGTATATACTTTCATTTCCAGGCCAGAAACACAAGATTGTATTTTCACGTCTCAGAACGAGATAATCTCCTGCATCATCTCTCTCCCTACTCCAAACTATCTTGAAGCCCAGTCTTTTGTAATATTTTTTTACCGGCTCAAAACTCGGAACATGCAACTCAAGCAGTAAACTGTTCGGAGCATACCTCATTGTTACCCCCAAACATCTGCGCTTACTCTCTGCGGTGGAACATTCAATGCAGCCAATGCATCCTTTGCGGCCTTAACAAAGGCAAGCGGCCCGCATATGTAGCACATCCTCTCCATGAAATCCGGCGCGTACTTCTGTATCATCGCAGCGTCTATGTGGCCCGTCTGCCCAGTCCATCCGTCTCCCGGCGCAGGCCTCGTCACCGTTATCGTTGTCTTCAGCTTCAGCTGCTGCGCGAGCGACTCCAGCTCGCTCTTCCTGATTATCTCTGTCGGAAACTTTATGCTGTATAACATGATCGCATCTGTCTGCGATCCGACTATCTTCATGTGCCTCAGCATGGACATGAAAGGGGCAAGCCCCGTCCCGCCAGCGATGAAGATTACCTTGTTATCTTTGTTCGGATCGAACCTGAACTGCCCGCTCGGGCCCTTCAGGAGGAATTCGTCCCCTGTCTCTATCTGAGTGAAGTGAGACTGTCCTATGTGATCCCCGTGTGTGGGGTTCTTTATCACAAAGAACTCAACATTCGGCGAAGAAGGGTCTGAGGCTATCGAAAGCGCACGGCCAACATGCTTCTCACCTGTCACTTTATCAATTCCGGAGACCATCATGAACATTCCAGGGTCGAAGGCGTTCGGCTTTCCGTCCTCTGGCCTAAACCCTACTATGAGAACCTCCTCGGTCTCGTCTATCTTCTCTGATACAAAGTACTTCCTCTCAACTATTGGATATGTTACCATATGATCGCTATTCGTGGGCTATCTTCTCGTGCAGCGCATCGTGAAGCATTATCGCGTACCGCTCAGGGAAGCTGTTGATGTAGAGCCTGGCGCCCTTCTTGCTTATATAAGATGGAAACTTTATATTGTTTTTGGAAATCACCGCCCGCGCAGCCTCCTTTGACGACTTGAATTTTGGTTTCTCTATTGAAACCAGCCTGTCTCCGTCAAAGAAGACATAGGTCTTCTTGTGGGATTCTATGAATCCCTCTGCAGCCTTGCCTATCAGCGCGCTCGGCCCTCTTATCTCCGAGACCCTGTTTTCCGCGTTGCCTATGAAGAGCGCCATTATCGCCTCCCTTCCCGATATGCTCTGGAATGACAGTATCGGTTTGAACTCCGCGTGCTCCATGTGCTGCACGATCTGCTGCCTAAGCCTCTTGAGCTGCTGCCAGAGTATGTCCTCTGTTATATCGGGCAGCCTGAAAGCCATAAGATAGATGTCTATGTTTAGGAATTCCTCCAACTCCTTCAGGGCCTTCATTATCTTCTCATGAGAGTGGCCCTTCACATAGAAGGTGTGCACGCTCGGGTTCCTAAGGAAGGCACGCGCGCCCAGCACCGTCTTCCCGATCGACTCCTTTGACACGTTCGCTGCCACATTCCTGTTCCTGTCTGTCGGATCTATTACAACAAATTCGCTGTTGAACCTCTTCGATACCTCCTTTGCATTCTTTACCTCCTGCCCCTTGTTGAGTATGTCAAGCACTGCAGGTAGTCTGATCTCCGCAAAGCTCTCCAGGACCTTTATGAACGAGCCGTAATAGTACACAAGCAGTTCGCATAGGTAGCCCGAAAAGCCCTCCACCGCTGCCTCGGCCCCGTAGACACTCCTGGCGTTCAGGAAGGTCTTCAGTATCCTAACATCATTCCTCTGCTTTTCGGTCAGCTTCGTGTTGACGAACTCATTGTGCAGCTGCGTCCTGTCAACCGCGCTGCCCATCTCCTCAGCGCTGCTTATCTTGAATGCCGGGACGATGTCCGCGGTGACGTTCACGTCATGCAGGAAGAGCCTTGTGTACGGATGCTCCGCATACTTTATCTCGTAGGATTCCTTCATCTTCCTCTTTACTATGCTCTTAGCGATCTTCAGCCCCTCAGCCTCCATCCTCTCTTCCTTCATAGTCTTTGGGAATAGCAGGAATATGTCTATGTCGGAGCTGCCCCTCACCTGCGTTCCGCGCGCCACAGATCCGGCAAGTATTATCTCAACGTTCTTCGGGGCTGCCGCCTTGAGCCTCCCCATTATCTCGTTCGACCTTGCGGTAAGCACCCTTATCTCGTTAGGCGTCGGCCTCACGGCCATAAGGACCTCGTGCAGCACCTTCTCTATCATTGCCTTCTTGTGCTCGCTCACTGCTGGCTTGCCGTGCTTCACTGAATCAATAACAATATAATAATAAACCTTAAATACTTGGTATCAAATCAAGGGCTCGTAGCGCAGCTCGGTAGCGCACATCGTTCGCAACGATGGGGTCGCGGGTTCAAATCCCGCCGAGTCCATAATAAGTTATTTCTTGTCTTCCTCTCTAACCTGCTTCATCGCCTTGGTCATCCACACGAGGTTTTCTATGAACGCCTGCAGGTGGTCAGGCCCCATGCTCGTTCTTAGCGGCTGGAGCAGCTCATCGTGCTTTATCTCCTTATTGTTCATGGCCTTCATGATGAACTCCCAGGGTATGTGTATCGACTTGTTTATCGGGATCATCTTCAGCTCGATGACCACCTGGCGGAGCTGCTCGATCGCCCTCGCGCCTCCCGCGCTGCCGTAGCTCACAAAGCCCACGGGCTTCCTGTACCATTCAGGGGATATGGAATCCATGGCGTTCTTGAGAACACCGGAGTATCCGTGGTTGTATTCTGGAGAGACTATCACGTAGCCGTCCGCCTCGTCTATCTTTGCAGACCACCTCTGCACAATCTCGTTCTGGTACTTCTTGCCCATCATCGACGGCGACATGGGAGCGTCAAAGAAGGGCATAGGATAGTCCTTCAGGTCGAGCAGCTCTGCGTCTATCTCATTGTGCCTTGCAAGCTCGTCATAGACCCACCTTGCAGGCCTCTCTCCGAACCTTCCAACCCTTATGCTCCCTAATATTACCTTTATCTTCAGTTCTTTGTTCACACTCCCACCGGTATTTAGATTTGCTCTTTAATGTTATTACTGCTTGTCAAAATATATAAATGTATAGTATGTCCTATAAACTGGGGCTACGGCCCTCGCGCATCGCGATTGAGAGTTGATCACATGGCAGACAAGAAGAGCAACGAGATAAAGCAGGCCACCGTAAAGCAGATAACAGCGCTTATGACTGCTGCATTCGGCCTTGTGGCGGCACTGGCGTGGAACAGCGCGATACAGAAGCTATTCTCGATAGTGTTCGGCACCCAGGGCGGCCTCTACGCGATGCTCAGCTATGCCGTGCTCGTCACGATCATAGCGGTCATAGTTACCGTGTACCTCGGAAGGCTCGTTGGCAGGCTGGGCGCCCAGTGATGCACATATCTTATTATATTTTTGTTGGGATATCTGCTCTATGAAGGTCGATAGCGGGGATGTCAATCTTGTCAAGAAGACCCTCTGGCCCGATGAGCAGGTTGTCGGCACGGTAAAGCAGAGGAGGCTGGTGCCCGGAGGCTCTCCCACGGTTCCCACTTCTGTCATTGTGACCA
>DATJLP010000014.1:0-21871 GCA_035509375.1 Candidatus Acidiferrum sp. | reverse complement strand
CCAGACCGGATACATATACGCGCACGGCAGCCACGGCACCGGAGTTGCGGGAAGCCCCACATGCAATGTCAACTCCCAGGCATCTGGCATACCTGTGGATTCCAACCTTGTAATTTCCATAACCACAGGATCGGGTTCTGGCATATGCTCTGGCAGCGACTCGCTCACGCTCTCTGTAAGTTAGCATTGCTGCGCTCCGGCCAAATCTGCGAAAACTTCAAATGAACCGTGCAATTTTACGGGTGTAAAGCTGCGCTCTGACGCAACACCCGCAACTTAGCATAAATCTTTATAACTTGCTTGAGAGCTAAATTAAGTGTTAAAATGGAACTTGTCGACACGGCACTCAACCCTTCAAACGACATCAACTACGATGAGCTCTTCAAGGCGAGGATAGCCGCGTGCGGAATTGGCGGCGGAGGCAGCAACACCATCCAAAGGATAAGCAAGATGGGGATAAAGGGTGCAAACCTGATAGCCGTCAACACGGATGCAAAGCACCTCAACACACTCGATTCAAACATAAGGCGCGTTCTGATAGGAGGGGCGCTCACAAGGGGGCTCGGGGCTGGCGGCTTTCCTGAGGTTGCGAACAAGGCCGCCGAGTACTCCAGAAAGGAGCTCGAGAGCGCGCTAAACGACTACAACCTTGTCTTCCTAACAGCCGGCATGGGAGGCGGCACAGGAACCGGAGCGGCCCCGGTCGTAGCGGACATAGCGAAGAAGAGCGGTGCCATTGTCATCGGAATAGTTACAATACCTTTCTCGCTTGAAAGGGTGAGGCTTGACGTAGCGCGCAAGGGTATAGAGAGGCTTAGGCAGAGCATCGACACGCTGATAGTGATAGACAACCAGAGGCTGGTCGACCTTTACCCCAACGTTGCAATGGAGCAGGCATTCAAGATCGCGGACGAGGTCGCATCAAGGGCGGTGAGGGGGATAACGGAGACGATCGCGACCCCGAGCCTGATAAACCTGGACTTCTCTGACGTGAAGGCGATAATGAGCACCGGAGGCCTTGCAATGATAAGCGTTGGGGAGGGAAAGGGTGCGAACAAGGTAGAGGATGTGGTGCATGACACTTTGAGGAACAAGCTGCTCGATGTTGATTACGAAGGCGCCACGAGCGTCCTCATCCACCTGACGGGAGGGGAGGACATGACCCTGGGAGAGGCGAACGAGGCGGCGAGGAAGCTGACAGACATGACTGCGCCAAACGCCACAGTCCTCTGGGGGGCAAGGGTGGACCCGAGCTACAATGGAAAGATAGAGGCGATCGCGATCTTCACAGGAATAAAGAGCGCCTCGGTTATGGGCAGCAACAGGGACGAGCAGAAGGAGGACTACGGCCTAGGAAGGCTAGATCTCTGATGCGATTGTGGAGCCGGCAGATCCCTTGTCGCGATCAAGCTGATAGACCTTAGCGGATGTTATCTGCTTCAGGTTCTCGTCATGAGTGACTATGAATACCTGGTCTACCACCTTCGGCAGGGCGTCCCCCAGAACCCCGATGAGCTTTGATATTCCTTCAGAATCTATGTTGTGAGTAGGCTCGTCAAGTATCAGCCACTTTAGGTTGGGCACTATTACCATAGACAACGATATCCTCAGCGCGAGGCAGGCTATGCTCCTCTCTCCGCCGCTTGCTGTCGAGTCTACCGAGGCCCACGCGCCCTCTGTCCCATTCTGAAGGTATGCCTCTAGCATGTAGTCGTCCGGGCGGGCGTCGAGCCTCAGCTTCGTGTAGTCCATATACGGGTAGAGCTCCGGCCATATCCCCTGCATCAGGTTGTTTATCGACTGGATTAGGCGCGACCTTAGGAAGGCGGCGGTCTCCGCAAGCGCGATCTTGAACCCGTTCAGGCTCCTCAATGTCTTCTTTCTCAGCTCAAGGCGCTGCTCTATCCCCTTCAGGCTGTCCACCTGCTTGACAAGGTCTATTATGCTGGCGTCGAGCGCGGTCAGCTGCTTTTCCGTGTTGGAGACCATCGCAACCGTGCTGCCGAGCTGCTCGCTCTGCTTGGCGAAGCTTCCCTGAGTCTCAGACATCTCCTTGTCATCAATCCTTATTTTGGAGAGCTCCCTCTCGCTGTTGTCAAGGAGCGCCCTGTACCTCCTTATCGCTGCATCGTGCTCCGCCTTCTTGTTGAAGAGCTCTGCCGAAGCCCTCGCCTTCTGCATCCGCTCCTTCAGCGAGTCGCGCTCCTTCCTCTTCGCGTCCACGGTAGCGTTTATCCCCTCCAGCTCCTTTTCCTTGGCCTGCAGCAGCGCCTCGGCCTTTTTCAGCGATTCTTCCACTCCGGAATAGCCCTTCATCTTATCTTCCGCTAGGAGCACCTCCTTCACTTCGTCATCGGCCTCCCTCTTCGCCTTCTTCCTATCCGCAACAAGGCCCTCCAGCCTCTCCAGCTCTTTCTTTATCTCCTTTGTGATCGAGCGTTTGCCCTCTATCAGCTTCTCGCTCAGCTCCCTGCCCAGCTCCCTCTCGCATACCGGGCATTTCGCAAGGTGCTTCTGCAGCTCTGTCACCGAATTTTCTATCTCCTCGAGCCTGTTCCTATTCTGCGCTTGCGCATCTGTCAACTTTCCAAGCGCAGCAGCTTCGTCTTCCGCCCTCTTCTCCAGCTGCTTTGCACTCCTTCCTCCAATCTGCGCAACAAGGATGTTTTTCTCCTTGAGCCTCTTCTTTTCACTGTTCAGGGAGGACTCCAAATCGGATACCTCCTTTGTAACTTTTTTGTAGCCCTTTTCACTCTCTTCTATCAACCCGTTCAGCTGGGCCTCCTTCTTCACAAATTCATCCAGCTCCCTCCTCACAGACTCCTCCATCAGGCCCTTGAGCATGGAGTTTATCTTTGCAATCTCCTCCTCTATGACCTGCGTCTTTCCTCTGTACTCGACCAATTGCCTTGAGAGGCCCTCCTTCTTCGTGTATAGTTCCTTCTGCTCCCTTATCTTTGCGTCAATCTTTGTCAGCGCAGCCCGCTCCGCAACCTCCCTTTCTTTGAGAGAGGAAAGCTCCTTCAGGCTCCTGTCCTTCTCAGAGACCTGCTTGTCGAGCTGCTTCCTCAGCGCGGCAACATCCATCGTTCCTAGGATGGTCTCCTCTCCGCTTATCATCGTCTTTATGTTGTTGATCAAGGAGGTGCAGTTCTCCTCAGCGCCCGCAAACTGGTCGAGCCCCAGCATCCCGTCTATCTGCTTCTTCCTCTCGCTCTTCGCTATTCCAAGAAAGTACTCCAGCCCGTTCTGCTCAGAGTACACCGCACGCGCAAACGTGTCATAGTCGATCTTCAGCAAGCTCTCGATCTCCTCGTTGACGCGTATCGGCTGCGCTTGCAGGTATCCGCCGTTCTTGTCCAGCTTGGCGGTTGTCGCCCCGTTGGAGGAGAGCCTTCTTGTCACCGTGTAGGAGTCCTTCCCCACGACGAAGGTCAGCCTCACCTCCGATTCCCTCTCTTTGGAGGGCCTGCTCTTTATCATGTCCTCGAGCTTCACCCTCCTCTGTTTCAACGACGGGAAGGTTCCGAAGAGGGCAAACGACATCGCCTCTATAACCGAGCTCTTGCCGGCTCCCATTATTCCTATGAGTACATTTACACCAGGCTGAAAAACAAGCTTTGTGTCTGCGTGGGTCTTCCAGTTGCGCAGCTCTACTTCCTTTATCATAGGAACCAGATATCTATGGAATTTCTGCTATAAAAACATTATCAAAAAAAGGCTCACATCAGGCTCTCTTCCTCTACCTCCACCTCGCTTACTCCCTGTATCCTCTTCAGCTGCTCCTCTATTGCTGAGGAGTTGGTCTTCTCGTTGTCGAAGACGAACCTTGCCTTTATCACCTTTATGCCGAAGGCGACCTCTTCGGACTGTATCGCAACCGGCTTCAGCTGCTCCTTGACGGCCTTCATGGCGCCCTCTAGACCGGTGTCTGTCGGGTATATTTTGAATATCACTGATACTCTAGACATTAGGGCCCCTCAAATCCGCACTCCGTGCACCTGTATATGTTGGAAATCTCGCGGCAGTGATGGCACCTCACTATAAGGCCCTTGCCGCACTTCGGGCACTTGAATTCGGTATACTCGCTAGTAAGCCTGCCGCATGATACGCACACCTTTCCGGGTAATGTTGCCATTGTTATCTCCTTCTCCTTCTTGCGCTGCCCCTCTTCAGCTTTGCCTCAAGCCTCGAAAGCTTTACCAGTATTATAAGGTCTAGTATTAAAATGATTGCCAAGAGCACGAATATTGAGTATATTGCGATGTAATCTGGAGTCTGGGCAGCTATCGGGCTTGCCGCTATCGATGTTGTGGCAGGAACTCCCACTATCGTCGTTGTTGGCTGCCCCGGCGCTAGGTTGTTGTATATTATCTGCGTGTCGTTGCTTATCTGCGCGGCAAGCAGCGCATTGGAGTATGCATCTGTAGCGTTCGCCCTCTCGCCAACTACGCTGTCTGTTATCGCTGCCTGCTGGATGTAAAACTCCGACTGATCGGCGAACTCTGTAGCCCATACTCCGTATGTTGAGTTTGACGCAATTGCCTGCGACATGTTGAGCAGCTGCCCTGCCGAAAGGCCTGTCGAGCTCTGCGCAGCAACCCCGTCCGCGTAGGAGTAATCAGCATCTATTATCGCCAGGGCGTAGTTGCCATGGGCGTATGCGCTCTCGGCAGTTGCAAGGTATATGTTGTTCCCGAAGACAGACGCGCGGCTTATCCTGCTCTGTGCCAGCGCGCTCAGGTTGCCCTGCTGGACAACCGGAGTCCCGCCAATGCCCCTCGCCAGGTTGAACATGTATCCTGCAGCCGTGCACCACCCGTTCGCCTCTGCGGCCGTGTACATCGCATTCAGCACATCGTCTGTAGTGAACCCGCTCACGTTGTACGAGCTTATGGCGCTTGCGGACGAGTTTGAGCCCCATGACTGCCTCAGCTCACCCGCCAGCACCCATTCGTAGTTCTGCTTTGTGAGCTGCGGGGCGCTGAGCGCCGTGCAGTTCTCGTTTACGCCTTCCAAGGTGTAGAGCCCGCTCTTTATTGTTGCGTTGCCGCTCGACATGTAGAAAGCGTTTATGTAGCTCAGGAAGCCGGTGTCCGCAGCGGTGTAAAGATAGCCCTTTGAAGCGATGGCCCTGCTCTCGTTCACGGCCTGGAGAATTCCAGAAGATGCGCCAGCGAACGGAACCTTTGACGCCTGCGCCTCTGTGAAATTAAGCGTGAAGTTTACCAGCTGCGCGAAAGGCGTGATGCTGCAGCCATTGCTGCATGCAAGGTGGGCATCCGGCACGAGCCCAAGATAGTAGTTTGTGAAGAACGAGAAATTGGCCCCGGCGCCCGAATACGGCACGCTGCCAAAGGCGTACCCTGATGCGGTGCTGATGTTCGGCACCTCGACAACGGTTATGCCAAACCTCTGCTGTATCAGGTAGTAGAGCTCGTCCTCCCCGGAGAAGGTGGTGCCAGGCACCAGTATGAAATTCAATCCGCGTTCCGCCGCGGCTTCGGACTTGTCATAGACGCCGCCAACAAGGCCTATGGTGCCGTTGTCTATCGTGCCCGTCATTGTGAAATCCGGAAGGAGGCTCTTTCCAGAGAGCGCTGATATCGCCAGCATCGTCATCGCAGCCCCTGCGCTCGGCCCGGAGACGTTTCCATTGAAGTCCTCTATGTCATAAACGAAATTGTACCTATTGAAGTTCAGGTTCAGGTACTGCGCCGCATACATCGCAGCCTCTACTGCGGATTGGTTTGTGTCGTTCGCTACGCTCGCAGGCCCCACGATGGAGACTCTGCCGTCCCCTCTTGTGACATTCAGCGCTATAGTTGTAAGGCTGCCCGTGTTGTTGGCCGTAACCGCCGGGGCGAGTATCGATGCGCTTCCAACGAGCTGTGCGCCCGCAGCATGAAACAGCAGCATTGAGGCAAAGAGCAATGATACTAAGTAGGGTATATATCTCGACATAGAATTACTTTAATGATTGGAATGCATCTATAAAAAACTTCCCTCTTCTTTCGCCTCAGAGATGCAGGACATTGAAGATAAAGACATAGGCGCTCAGGCCTATCGCCACTCCGAAGAGCAACGGCGGTATGGCCGGCAGAGCCCTCTTGTACTTTCTGAGTATGAAGGCGGTCATGAGCAGGCCGAGCACAGCGCCGAATATTACGAAGAAGCTCAGCACGAAGTTGAGCGAGACCTTGTAAGCGGCCACCGCCACCATGAGGGGGACGGCGAGGTCACCGGTGCCGAGCTCTATCCTCGCAACTACGGGCAGCATCCCGCTCCTGTAGAATTGGGAGAGGGCCGGGCTCTTCTTCACCCCAGAGTTCTCCTTCTTGTAATCGGCGAGCTCCTTGCTGGAGAAGCTGCTTTTCGGTATCGCCTCGACCTCGTTCACGCCCACCAGGAAGGCGAGGTTCCTTGACGACATCGCCCTGGCCATCGTTACCATGTGCTTAGTTATAAACACTGCAACGAAGTCGTACACCGCAAGTATCATCATGAATATGACCGTAGCAAAGAAGCTGAAGCTGATCCCAAGCACAAGCCCCACGCCCACGCTGGCTATGATGGCCGTAGCGTTCCTGAGCCTCTGCATCTTGTTCTTCGCGATCACAAGAAGGATCGCAGCCACGGCCCCTATAAGGAAGTTTGTCGTTATGGCGCTTCCAGATATGTAGAAAAGGGTGCTGGTGGTGAAGATTCCCGACAGGATGAGGAAGACGAAGAAAGAGGCGATGAAGACAACCGCACCCTCGATCACGATGAAGAGCTTATCCCCCTTTACGATCTTGAACAGGAAGATCAGGAGTGCTGACAAAAGTATTATGTAGACAACGTAGAAGAGCACGCTTACGGACGATGAGACGACCTGCGCGCCGCTTATCTGCTGGTATGTCGCTCCGCTGAAAACCTGCGATGCGAGAAAGAGGCCGAAGAACTGCACGATCATGAACATTATCAGTATCTGCGCAACCTGCCGGGTCTCTATCACTCTCAAAGGCAATTCTCCACCTATTCCCCTTCGTGCCTTATTGTTTTAATTATTCCTGGCTTGGGCCTGAAGATATCTCCGCTTCTCTCCAGGTCGACTATGTACTTGTTGACCGTTGCAGCGTCTATTCCCTGCTTCTCCGCCTCCTCCATCAGCCTTCTCGTCTCGGTCTTCCCCTCGTCCGCCTCCAGCCTTCTTATTATCCCAAGTATCGTGTTGAGCTTGTCCACCTTCTCGCGCGGCATTCCAGTGAAGATCGCGTCTATGTCCCTCCTGCCGCCGCGGTCCACCGCAAGGGTCTTGAGCATGTACTCGTTAAGCGCGATGGCGTTCTCCGCGTCTGCGATCTCCACAATGCTTGAGAGCCTCGCCTTCGCGCTCGCCTCTGCCATTCTTATAAGCCCCTCGATCTGCCTTGGGGTGATGGGCGTTGCGCCCTGCTTCAGCCCAGTCTTCCTCAGGTCCAGATAGTAGGCCTGTATCCTTGTTGATGCTTCCTGGGTTATCCTCGGAAAGATGTTCTTCCTCGCATAGGCGATATACTTCCTCAGCAGCTCGCTTTCTATGGGCGGCTTCTCGACCTGCTCGTACTCCTGGACTTCAGAAATCCTTGCGCCTGCCGCCTCATGCTGCAAAAGTATGTGCTTCGCTATGCTCTTGTCGAGCTCCTCGTCCATTATGTCCTTTATCGGGAATATCAGGTCGAACCTGGATAGAAGTGTTGGAGGAATGTTGAATTGCTCAGCGGGATAAACGTTCGGGTCGAACCTTCCGAATTTGGGGTTGGCGGCCGCAAGCACCGCAGTTCTCGCGTTGAATGTCGCTATTATTCCGGCCTTGGCTACGCTTATCGTCTGCGATTCTAGCGCCTCGTGCAGCGCGGCCTTGTCGTCGTCTGTTATCTTGTCGAACTCGTCTATCGCAACAACTCCGCCGCTTCCCAATACCATGGCGCCGGCCTTGAGGGTCCAGCCGCCTTCCGAGAAGTCGTCCCGTTCTGCCACAGCCGTCATTCCACCGCCTGTAACAGATTTTCCGCTGACATAAATTCCCTTCGGCACGAGCCTAGATACAGACTGGAGTATTCTCGTCTTTGCGCTTCCTGGGTCTCCTATGAGAAGAATGTGCATATCGCTCCTTATCGCGCCGCCATCTACCAGCGTCTTGCCTGGCGTGCCACCGAAGAGCTGCAGCGCCGCACCTTGTTTTATCTCTCCATAGCCGAATATTGAGGGGGCAATCGACTTTGATATCTTCTCAAATATGTGCGGATCCTTGCCGAGCTCCTTTATTACGCGCTCCTCCTCCTCAGTTATGTTCAGCTCTGCGAACTCCTTCTGCTTCGGGACTATCGAGACCGTGTCAAGGAACATCGTGTAGATGTCCCTGTCGACCTTCCCCCTCGGGTTTCTCCTGGGCCTTATTCTTAGAACCCCGGTCAGCTCTATCCTGTCCCCTGGTATGACCGTGTTTACCAGGTCGTCTTCTATCCAGACCTCGAGCTGCCATGTCGGCGAGCTGCCCTTCAGCTTCTCAAGGGGATCCTGCACGGCTATCTTCTGCAGGTTTATGAATTGGGATTCCTCAGCGACCTGCTTGAGCGAGCGCCTCTTGCACGACAGGCAGACCTCGGGAAGCTCGTCCTTGCCGGAGCGTATCTTGTATGTCGCTCCGCAGAAGGTGCACCTGTAAGAGCCGACCTGCACCTTTGGGTTTATCTCTGATCTCTTCACTATCAGCCCGTCAAGGAGTATGAGCTTGCTTATGAACGCAGAGCCGACATCCTGGACTAGGGGGCTGTTTATGTTCTGGCCGTAGAACCTTATGTGTATCTCATTTCCTTCAAACTTCACGTCCCCCATCTTCTCCTTGAGCGCTTCGGTTGCAGCCTCTATCGTGTCATCAGGCTGCTCTATCAGGGACTCAGCCATCTGCGGGTCGAATTTGATCAGGTCCTTGAAATCCACCGCGAGGCTCCTCTTTTCGGGGAACGACAGTATCAGCGAGTTGATCTCATCCTGGTAATAGCTATCGAAGAACTCCCCAAATCTCGATTTTATGCCCTCAAGAGCAGCGTCTACCATTTTACCCCCAGAAAACGTTATATTATACATTAGGCTGCAATTAATTATTAATACAACCCAAGTGGAATAGTATCTTTACCATCCCCTTTTTATTCACTTCAATCAAAACCTTTTAGTGGTATTCCATGATAAGGTTAATGGCGAGTTCGATTCACAAGGCATTTTATTAACGCTTACAAAACCAGCAACAAAATTATATTAAATTCTGGTTCATCGCATTATAAGGATATATTTATATATTTTTAATGCAAAATAAATAAATATGACGAAACGAGACCTACCTAAAAATACAATTATTAAACTATATATGAAAGATAAAAAAAGCAGCAAAGAGATCGCTAGAATATATAAATGTTCCTCGAGGACAATCCTTCTCAGGTTACATATTTGGAAAGTAAAAATGAGGCCTCCAGGTACAGCAAGAATTTTTATAGATAAAAAAGAACTTAAACAACTCTATTTAGTAAAGAAACTTTCCACATGGCAAATACCCAAAATTTTAGGATACGATAGAGGTACAATACATCGAAAACTGAAAGAATTCGGAATACAAACAAGAGACATAGCGGATTCCCATATGAAATATTCGCGTAAAAACTTTTCAGAAAATAATATAGAAAAAGCATACCTGGTTGGTTTCACAATGGGCGACTTAAGGGTTAGAAAAGTAGGAAGAAAAAGCAAAACAATAAAGATAGGATGTGGCAGTACTAAAAGCGAACAGATAAAATTATTTAGCAGTTTATTCGAAAAATATGGCAGAGTGTGGATCAGTAAAATCCGCCACGGCAAAGTGAATGTAGAGGCGTTTTTAGATACATCTTTCTCATTCTTATTAAGTCCAGAAAACGAATTACCAACAATCTATAAATCTTACAGTACATTTCTATCCTTCCTTGCAGGTTTTATCGATGCAGAAGGGAGTTTTTTCATAACCAAAGGTAAGGGTGCACTATCCATAGGAAATTACAATAAAAAACTACTCACAGCCATTTCTAAAAATTTAGAAAAGAAGGGTATTAAATGCCACTTGTATGTGGACAAACATAGATACCGATCAAAAGAGGGATACGTGAGAAAAGGTGACTATTGTATGCTTAGATTAAATAGGATGGAAGACCTTCTAAAACTTATTGATTTAATAAGGCCATATCTAAAACACGAAAATAGAATAAAGCAGTTATATAAAGTTCAGAATAACATAATTACCAGAATGGACAAGATGTGAATGAATGGGAAAATACATAATAACAGCCGCTTTACCTTATGCTTATTCGGTACCGCACCTAGGTAACTTTGTAGGGTCAATTTTACCCGCAGACGTTTACCACAGATATCTAAAAATGAAGGAGGAGGATGTAATATTTATTTGTGGATCAGACCAACATGGCACTCCCACTGAACTTGCTGCAATTAAAGCAGGCGTAGAGCCAGAAGTGCTTGCAAACCTCATGCATGAAAAAATCAAAAAACTCTTCATGGAATACGAGTGTTCATTTACATACTATGGAAAAACCCACACTCATGAGAACAAAGAGGTCGTCTATGACATATTCAAAGAACTCTACAAAAACGGTTACCTATTGGAAAGAGACGACCTGCAAGCATATTGCAATGTAGATAAAAGGGTTCTAACAGATAGGTTGGTTCAAGGTACGTGCCCCTACTGCGGCAAAAAAAGTGCAAGAGGAGACCAATGCGACAACTGCGGCAAGCTTCTCGAACCCAAGCAAATAATTGGCCCTTTCTGTGCTATCTGTGGCAAAAGCGAAATAACTTTCGTCAAGACAAAGAACCTCGCCCTTGAACTAAACAAACTTCAAGATAATATTGGAAAGTTCATTAAGAAGAATTCCAAAAATAATTGGAGTAAAGATGCTGTAAACAAATCACTCAGTATGATAAAAGAAGGGCTAAAACCAAGAGATATAACAAGGAGTATGAAATGGGGTTTTCCAGTGCCTCTAGCTGGTTACGAGAATTCTGTGATATACGTCTGGGTAACAGGCCTTATAGGCTACATAGGCATAACCAAGGAATGGAACTCTAACAAATGGCAAGGCTACTGGCAGAATGAGCACACAAAACTTATCCAATTCTTCGGAAAAGACAATACAATTTTTCATACTATAATCTGGCCCGGCATGGCAATTGGTTCAAAATTAGGTTTTATACTACCATACACAATAAAAGAGTCGCAATTCCTCAATTCAAAGACATTCAAGTTTTCAAAGAGCCAAGGTGTAGGACTAAACATGGAAACGGCACTTGAGATACTAGAGCCTGATTATTGGAGATTTATTCTAATGTATTTATACCCAGAAACTGCGGATACAGAATTCTCAGAAGATTTGATAACTCAGATAGTTAATGGGGTCATGAACGACAACATAGGCAACTTCATAAACAGGGTTCTCAAACTCAGCAAGGAAAACGAGCCGCTGATAGATATGGGCGCAGATCCCATTGAGGAGCATGTAGAAAGGGCGGAGAAGATAGTAGAGAAGTACAAAAGCAGCTTCGACAACTTCTCAATAAGAGAGGCTCTCCAGGCAATCGTTGAGCTCTCAGCGCTGGGCAACGCAATAATGGGAAACTCAAAACCATGGGCCACGGCAAAACTTGCAAAGACAGACAAAAATGCAAAGAAAGAGCTGTCGGAACAGATGGTCACGCTTTTAGGAATAGCACACCACATCGGAATACTGATGTGGCCCTTCACGCCATCATCAAGCATGAAGATACTTTCTTATTTCGATGTAGAAAAAGAACCGACCCTTGACACGATCGGCAAAAAACCCAAGGCGAATCTGAGCAAAGAGATAACTCCGATATTCAAGAAGCTAGATGACTCGTTTGCGAAGAACTTTCAGAAATAAGCTAAATTTTTATTTTACTCCGATTACCATCTATCTTTCTCAAGCTTATTGATGCGCCATTCATAAATGGCTCTCTGGCAAGCGTGTCCTGGAACTTTGAGAGGGCATTAAATTCCCTATCGTTGGTAGCCACCAGAAAAATATCCTTTGCGCCTATAACAGATACCGCCATCTCCAAAGAGACCAACGCCCTCTCCGGGTTGCCGCAAGAGACAAGGTATGTGTCTTCTTGCTTTAGGCTTGTGCCTGTCTTTTTCAGGGCTTCCAGGTCCGCCTCCATTGTTCTCGTCGTAGGAAACCTGAACATTACCGCAAGCTTCTCCCCGTGCTGTTCGTCCTCCTTTCCAAATGCCATGGGGCTGTAAACTATAGGCACATTGAGTCCTCTCTTTTTCAGGTGCTCTTCAAGTGCGTTCATTTCTGCTCTGGCAATGGCTGTTTCGGCTTCAGAAGATGAGAGTTTCTCGAGCTCGACACCCATGCCCTCAAGGCGTTGCACATATCTTTCCTTCAGCCTTTCACTAGTCTCGCGCTGTCCGCGTGCAACCTGCTGCGCAGTAGCAACCGCGCCGCAACCTTTTATTCCAGGCTCTGTGGAGCCGTGTGGCATGTAATCTATCCTCACCACATCTCCGTTCTCAATCCTGCTATCCACATCATCATATACGGATTCCACTTCCGCGCCTCCAAGCGCTAACTCGTATACAGCTCTTCCTTGCGCTGACTCTGTTTTCTTTTTCTGATCCAGCCTCTTGCCTCCCCTGCGGTCCATGCATCTTATAACTATTATCTCTTCCATCATCTCACCCTGCTTCCCTCTGCGAGCTCCTTGTCGGGCTGCAAAAGGGAAAGTTCACCATTATTCTCAGCAGCAAGCAGCATCCCTTCCGATAACGTTCCTGCAATGTTCTTTGGCTCAAGGTTCGCCACCACGATGACCCTTCGTCCAAGAAGCTCATCTATTGTGTACTTTTCCTTTATCCCTGCCACAATGCTCCTTGTTCCCAGCTCCCCAAGGTCTACCTTCAAGCCGTACATAGGCTTCCTGGTGGCGATCTCGTTCACCTCAACGATCTTGCCTATTCTCAGGTCGATCTGCAAAAACTCATCGATTGTTGCCATGGAACACAATATAATGGTTTGATTTTAGAAATATAAATAACCTACTGTGGGCTTTAAATATCGTCCATGATTCCGCTATTACATCAAAGAATAAATATCTCAGAAGCACACTAATGTTGATTACATGTCAGCTTATATGAGGCCCATGAGGTACAGGGAGCTGAGCCCCGCAACAATGCCCGAAGCCGCAAGGGAGATACTGGACCCGGACGGCGTAGCGCACCTTGGCTTCACCGCCTTCCTCGTGGTCCAATTGAGGCCAATGTACTCCCCGAAGACCGAAAAGCCCTTCCTGCTGCTCCAGCTCGACAAGGCTAACTTTGATGGTGTGGACCCTGCAAGCTATCCGCCGCGCCAGGTGGCCGTGTTTGTTGACGGGCCCAAGTTCTCGGGGGAGTGGAACGGCGAAGGGGCGCTGCACGCCGTAAAGGACAGCATGCTGACGACAATTGCACGAGAGGGGAGGTGCGGCGTGATCGCAGACCTGCTAAAAGGTGCAAACACAAGGACGCCCACCCCGGCATTCAACCTATCATACTCAATCAGGGACGGCAGCCTCGCTGGCTTCAACATCTACAGGCAGCCATACCCTACAGCATTGGAGAATCTTGCGAGGAGAGGCCAGGCATAGAGCGACTATGGATATCTATAAATAGCTTAACGATAGATACAATTGTCTGCTTTTAAGTGATAACATGAGCCAGTTTGGCACGCAGCTGCACTCGAAGTCAAATACGAAGGCCACGGGTAATGGCAAGAAGAGGCTTAAGCTAAAGGACAAGATGAGGAGCGAGATGGGAGGCTACTTCTCTGCGACAAAGATGTCAGAGGAGAACACGTTCAGAAGCCACAGGAGGCGCGGTGGAAAGATGACCTCTGTTCTGAAGAGCGCAGGATTTGCAAACCTCCTGACGAAGCAGGGCTACAAGAAGGTGAAGATAAAGGGAGTACTGGAATCGAAGGACAACAGGAACTTCGCCCGTCAGAACATAATAACAAAAGGCACAGTAATAAACACAGAATTAGGAAAGGCGCGAGTGACCAACAGGCCAGGAAGAGAGGGAGGGGTCAACGCGATGCTTATCGAGGCCTGAAGAGATGACAGCGGCCGTATACGAGATTGACGCTGCGGAATCCGAATCCTTGAAGAAATTCCTGGAATACGACCCATACCTTGACAAGAGCCTCGGAGAAGAGGAGCTGAAGAAGCTGAACACCGACAAGGAGGCCAACGTCATATTCTCAAGACAGGAATACAGCCTAAGGGACGGGGCATCGCTCGGACTGCAGCGGGGCAAATTCTATTTGTACATAAAGGCAAACGACGACTTCCTGAAGGTTGCTGACGCAAAACTGAAGAAGAGCTTCAAGAGCGCAAAGAGGGCATCAAGGGAAGAAGAGGAGAAGTTCATCTCAGTTATAGAGGAGGAGCAGAACAGGGGCAACGCCGGCATAGGAATGATCTTCGGTGGTTGAGTGAACTTCATAAGCTCTGACGACATTTCAAAGGAGCAGATAAACAAGATATTGAAGATAGCAGACGCCCTGAAAGGGAACACGGCCGAGGTTACGATAAAGGAGCACGCCATCCTCGCGCTGCTTTTCGAAAAGCCGTCGACAAGGACGAGGGTCTCTTTCGAGGTCGCGATGGCGCAGCTTGGCGGCCACGCAATATATCTGGACATAAAGACGTCGCAGATGGAGCGCGGAGAGAGCCTTGTAGACACAACCAAGATACTCGGATCCTACTGCGACTTCATTGCAGCAAGGCTCTACAGCCACCAGATGATAATAGAGATGGCGGAGAATTCCGACATTCCAGTAATAAACGCGCTTACCGACATAGAGCACCCGACGCAGGCGCTCGCAGACATATACACAATAATGCAGCACTACAGCAAGCTCAAGGACATAAAGATCGCTTTCATAGGTGATGTGGGTTCCAACACCGCAAACTCCCTGATGCTCACTGCCGCAAAGCTAGGCGCCGAGGTTTCTCTGGTGGGGCCGAAGGAGTTCCCTCCAAACAGCATATACTTCAACAAGGCAAGGGAGTACAGCAAGGTGCACAGCTACCAGTCTATAGAGGAGGGATTGGAGGACGCCGACATAGTCTATACTGACACGTTCGTGAGCATGGGGGAGGAGACACAAGCAGAATACAGGAAGAAGATATTTGCACCCTACCAGCTCAACGACAAGGCGCTCTCGTACGCCTCAAAGACCGCCCTGGTGATGCACTGCCTTCCCGCACACAGGGGTGAGGAGATATCCGCAGAGGTGATCGACGGAAAGAGGAGCATAGTCTGGGAGCAGGCGAGGAACAAACTTCTTCTGAACAAGGCGCTTCTCGTCTACCTCTCCGAGGAAGACGGCTCCAGATAGTTATTTATTTCTAACCAGGCATTCAGTATCATGGAGCTGCTTGGAAGGGTTGCGATAATCGCGCTCATAATAATAGTGATAGTCGGCGCGGCGCTTCTGGTCATAAGATACGCTGTGCACAACACAGGACCGCTAACAGCAGCGCAGGCGTCGCAGATTGTGCAGAGAGATTTGAAGCAGTCGTATCCCAACGCAAGCATCAGCATAATCAACACAAGCCCGTCAACGCTGGCGCAGAACAGCTGGAATGTATTCGTAAGCCTTGTTTACAATGCGACAAGGCCCTGCCCCACGCTTTACCTGGAAGAGTACGATTACCCGGCAACAGGGCTGGTGCCCAGCGTCTCCAACCTATACACAAGAGGGTGTGTCATTTACGGCCTTACAACAAGCTCACTCCCATACTATACCTACATCATAACCTCTCCAGAGGTGGCGATAGCAAAGTCGTTCAACTCATCTTTCCCGTCGCTTGTAGTGTATGTGAACACATACGGGTACAACAACACAAACGTATACGCGACGCACTACGCCGCGCTCAACCTCGGGACAAACATAGACCCTTCAAATACGACCTTCAGCGACGTCTGGCTGATAAACTACACCGCAACGCAGGCGCCGCGCTCGCAGTATGTCGTGCTCAATTCCACAGGCTCCATAATCTACAACTACACCCTCTCGCACTGACCCAGATACATATAAATATCTGGAAATTCTGAGCTTAAACGGGGTAATATGTTCACATCAGGAGGAGACACAAGATCGCTGCCAACAAACTTATCGCAAGATATTGATGAAAGGCAGTTGAAAAGATTTTCAGACATGCGCGATTCATTTACCACTACTGCATTCAATGTAGAGCGCGTGCTAAAATTAGGTACTCACATTGAGTTTGACGCTATTACAATCACACAAACTAACGATTTTCTAGAAAAAACTGACGCACTTGTTGGGCGCATAGACGGATTCCTATCTCTTTATAGAAAGGTTCTTCAATACGAAGATGTTACAACATCTACCAAGACTCTAGCTCTTTCTCAAGACTGGATGCATCTGGTGTCTCAAACACGTGAAACAGCAAGGGCGTTGGAAGCAAACCTGGAACTTCTTGATAGGCCTAGGAAAGAAATAGATAAGATAGCTGAATCTCTCGCACAGATGCCAAAAGGTGATAAAGACAATATAACAGAAGAAATGCTTAAACTTGTGGATTTTGTATCCGCGATTTCTGAATTCAGAAAAGTATACACAGAACAATTCGTACTACCAGAGATATCCGCTGTTGTGCGAGACTTTTCTGATAGGTTGGGTCATGTAAACGTCCGACCAAGATCCTAAAGCCAAATTTCATGCATATTTTGATACCTTTTAATATATCAAAATAGCATTCTTTTACTAAAGTAAACGAAATTTATCCCTTTTCCTGCATCGGAAATGCGCGTTTTTCGCAAAATTTCAAAACTACTACTATCAGATGCCGATGCACAAGGCTTTTAAAGCTTTTTATGGAAAAGTATTCGGCGATAAAATGAACGACCTTGTTAACGACCTATTGGGACAACCACGAGAGAGCAGCAGCACACCACAGGATGACTTCAGCTCATCACAGATAAAGATTGTGACATGCGGACTTGGCGGCGCAGGTTGCAACATAGTCAACAGGCTTGTAAAGGCCGGAGTGAAGGGCACAGAATTCGTAGCTGTAAACACGGATGCGCAGCACTTCAAGATAATTGACGACCACATAAAGAAGATACTAATCGGAAGGACTCTGACAAGAGGGCTTGGAGCTGGTGGCGACCCGCTTATGGGAAGAAAGGCCGCTGAAATAGACAAGCACCTGATCGAAGAGGCATTCAACGGATCACAGCTCGTCTTCCTATGCGGAGGTATGGGAGGAGGAACAGGAACGGGATCCATGTCCGTTGCGGCAGAGGTCGCAAAGCAGCAGGGCGCGATCGTAGTCGCTATGGTCACATACCCGTTCGACCTAGAGAGAGTGAGAAAGGTCAAGGCCGAGGAGGGTATTCAGGAGCTCAGGAAGCACTGCGACAGCGTGATAATCCTGGACAACAACACCCTTGTAAGGCTTGTGCCAAACCTGCCAATGAACGAGGCGTTTGCTCTTGCAGACTCAGTTCTCGCAAAGGCCATAGGAGGATTGGTATGGACGATTACACAGCCAAGCATGATCAACATAGACTTCGCTGACGTGAGAAGCATCATGGTCGGAGGAGGCGTTGGCTTCATAGCTGTAGGCACAGGAAGGGGCTCAGACAAGGTGGCGGGCGCAGCTGAAGGTGTTCTGAAGAACAAGCTGCTTGACGTAGACTTTGAGGGAGCATCCGGTGCACTAGTCCACATATCAGGAGGATCATCACTTACAATTGGCGACGCGGTACACGCAGGTGAGATAATCACCGAAAGGATGGACCCGAAGGCCAACGTAAAGTGGGGCGCCAGGATCATAACCGGATACGACGACCAGCTAGAGATAGTTGCGATAGTCACCGGCGTGAAGGGCTCAAGCATTGTCGGAAGGCTCGAAGACAAGAAGAACGAGCAGACATACAACGACCTTGAAATGATCGGCTGACCACATAATATTTGGTGGTTCAATGTTGGCAAACGAAGCGGACGAATTCGTAGCGAAGCTCGCGGTAGTAGGAGTAGGCGGACAGGGCACAAACCTTGTCAACCGCCTTCATACCCAGGGAATAAGGAGTGCGGCGACCGTCTCTCTTAACACGGACGCAAAGCACCTCAGCATAGTGAGCGCCGATAAGAAGATCCTTATCGGAAAGCAGATAACCCACGGCCTTGGAGCCGGGGGCTTCCCGGAGGTGGCGGAGAAGTGCGCCGATGCCAGCAAGGACGAGATACTCAAGGCCATAGAGGGCTACGACATGGTCTTTGTCGCTGCCGGAATGGGAGGCGGCACGGGAGGAGGAGCAGCACCGGTCGTGGCGAGGCTCGCAAAGGAGACAGGAGCCCTGGTTGTCGCGTTCGTAACATATCCTTTCGCGCTTGAAAGGTCCAGGAAGAACAAGGCGGACTGGTCCCTGCAGCAGCTCAACAAGTACGCTGACACAACGATAGTGATCGAGAACGACAGGGTGCTGAGCTACGCGCCAAACCTTCCAATGGAGAGGGCATTCGAACTGGTGGACAGCGTTGCATGCAACGCAGTGAAGGGGATAGCAGACACGATCATGCTGCCCAGCCTGATAAACCTGGATTTTGCCGATGTGAGGAGCGTCATGAGGAACGCAGGCACAGCGGTCATAAACATGGGCTTCGGCTCCGGCCACGACAAGGTGGACAAGGCGATAAGGTCGACCCTTACGCACCCGATGCTGAACGTGGACCTGATGGGAGGGAAGAGCGCACTCGTGCACGTTGCGGGAGGCACTGCACTTACGATCGATGAGGCCACGAAGATAGGCCAGGGCGTCACAGAAGGAATGGACGAGCGCGCCAACGTGATCTTCGGAGCAAGGCTCATACCCGAGCTCAACGACCAGATAAGGGTCATGTCCATAGTGACAGGGGTGACCCCGAAGTTCGGAGTTGGCATAAGCTCATCGCAAACCTCTGTGCAGGGCGACTTCAACCTTGAGCTGATCTGACCACAAGGGCTTTTTTCCTTCGTTGACAGCATGTTTTATAAATACTTAGAGCAAAGTAGTTGAGTTAAGGTGAATATGTGGGAGAAGAGACCATGCTGGTTTCGATGAAGGACGTCAAGGTCGGTAGGTACATACTCATAGACGGCGTGCCGTGCAAGGTCGTTGACATCGAGACGAGCGCGCCCGGCAAGCACGGATCCGCCAAGATGAGGGTCACCGCCATAGGGATGTTCGAGGGCCAGAAGAAGACACTTCTCATGCCAAGCCATGGAATGATCGAAGCGCCAATAATAAACAAGAAGAAGGCCCAGGTGGTCTCTGTTGGGGATACTAACGCACAGCTGATGGATTCCGAGACCTATGAGGTATACGAGGTTCCGATAATAGAGGAGTTCGTTGGAAAGATGAAGCCCGGCATGCAGGTAGAGGTAATCGAGGCAATGGGCAGGAAGGCGCTCTCAAGGATGCTGAGCAACGAGTGATTTCATGGAAGTGAGCATTTTATCAGATACAAACAACGCTGTTATGAACAGGAGGGAGATATCCTTCTCAATAGTCCAGGATGATCGGACTACCTCTAAGGAAGAGATCAAGAAGGAGGTCTGCAAGAAGCTGGGATTGAGCCCAGACACAACAATAGTGGTTGAGATAAAGCAGGAGTTCGGCGTCAGGAGGAGCACGGGCCGGGCCCATTCGTACAAGTCAAAGGAATTGCTTGAGAAAGAGGAGCCAAAGTACCTGCTCGAAAGGCTGGCCAAGAAGGAGAAGAAGGAGGCTGCTCCGGAAGAGAAGAAGGAGGAGAAGCCCAAGGCCGAGGCCAAGAAGCCAAAGGAGGAGGCAGAGAAGGAAGAGGCAAAACAGTGATCTAGATGGCGGAGAAGAAGGCCAAGAAGTTTAAGGCTTACAAACAGGGCAGGCAGTGCCCCAAGTGCGGGAGCAGGCTGGCCGAGCATGCCGATAGGATGTCATGCGGAAAGTGCGGCTACACAGAGTTCAAGCACGCAAAGCAGGTGTGACCTTGCCTTCATCAAAGAAGGCCAGGAGGAAGAAGACTGGGGAGAGGTGGAAGTACATCATCTATGCCGCGCTCCTCGCCTCCATAATAGCGATCACCTACCTCTCGCACCTCTATTCCTCAGGGGCCATATCCGAGAACACCCTTCTAGTATACGGGTCTATAGCCCAGTCGATGTTCTTCTCATTGGCGGTCTTCTCGTTCATGCTCATAAGAGGGAACAGCATTGGCAAGATGACCGCGAAGCTCGGGATATCAAGGAGGTCGTTCAAGCCGATCCACATAGCCTACGGGGTCATTATCTTCCTTGCGATACTCGCCCTCGAGTTCGGGCTCGCATACTTCCAGCAGGTTACCGGAATACAGCTTCCCACAAACGTTGCGGCAATCTTCGGCGGCCTGCCAGACTGGTTCCTCCTCTTCTCGGTCTTCATCGCGCCGCTGAACGAGGAGGTGCTCTTCAGGGGCTTCCTTGTCCCGGAGTGGTGGATCAGGCTAAGGAGGCACAGCAGGGCGTGGGCCGTTCTCTTCATACTCTTCAGCGCCTCCTTCTTCGGCCTCCTCCACTACCTCTCGTACAACTCGATATCAGAGTTCCTGGCGGCATTTGTATTCGGCCTGATCGCAGGCGCGGTGAGGCTCAAGACAAGGTCCCTCTATCCCTCCATAACGGCCCACATCATTGTGAACCTCTTTGGACTCATAGTTGTCGGTGGTTGAGCTATGGATGACCTTAACATAGTCATAGTAGAGCCGATATACCAGATAAACCTCGGGTATATGGCAAGGGTGCTCAAGAACTTCGGGATCGAGAGGATGAACCTCGTCAACCCAAGGTGCAGGTACAGGGGAAAGGAGGCGATAAAGTACTCGAAGCATGCGAGGGGGCTGCTTGAGGGCGCGAAGGTCTTCGGCTCGATAGAGGAGGCAACGAAGGGGAGCTTCGTTGTCGGCACAACTGCGATATGGAGGAAGACCGGCGTCGCGTTCTACAATGTCTACACATTGGAGAGGCTGCTCGGCATGGTAAAGAAGAACAAGAGAAGAAGAGTCTCGGTGCTCATCGGAAGGGACAACATCGGCCTGACAAAGGAGGAGCTTGCGAAGTGCGATGCCACGATCTTCATACCAACATCTGATGAATATCCGGCATTGAACATCTCGCACGCGCTTGCGATAATCCTGTATGCTTTCACAAACGCATTCCAGAAGAGGCAGATGGAATCCTATTCCGCAAGCGCAAAGGAGGAGCAGAGGGTAAAGGCCCTTTTCTCAAGGATGATATCAAAAAGGATGGACATACGCGACAAGAGGGCTGTCGCCATGGCCTTTGATCACATCATCGGCAGGGCAAACCCCACAAAAAAGGAGATCGGGGCGCTTTCCATAGCGCTCTCCCCAAGAAGGAAGGGGTAGCTACTTCTTAGCCATTCCCTTTCTGCTCTTTATTATCTTGACCTTGCTCGGCGTCAGGAGGATCTTCGCCTCGTCAAGCCTTGCGATGTCGCCGTTCGTCTTCGTGACGTAATCCTTGAGCTTGTCTATCACGCCCTTCAGGGTGTTTGGGCGCTTCACCATCTCAGTTATGTTTAGAAGTATTATGTTCTTCTTCTGCAGCTCCGCCTCGATCACAGCGAGGTCCGATTCCTGCATAAGTGCAAGCGGCTTTACATAGAAGTCCGCGGGTTCGTTCATAACGTCTACGTTCTCCATCTCTGCGGAATTCATGTATTCCTCTACATCCAGTTCCTTTGATGTGC
>DATJLP010000013.1:0-8016 GCA_035509375.1 Candidatus Acidiferrum sp. | reverse complement strand
ATAGAGAGTGTTGGAAGCGCCTCTGACAAGTCCGATTTCCTTATTGATGCGCACGGCTCTGTAGTCATGCCAGGTCTGATAAATATGCACACGCACGTCGGCATGACTTCATTGAGAGGTATGGTCGACTGTAGCAGCCTGAAGGTTTTCCTCGAGCAGACATCCGAGTTTGACAGGCACAACACCAAGGAGATGATTAAAAAGTCAACAGAGCTGGCCGCAGAAGAGATGATATCATCTGGGACGACCTCTTTCCTAGATTTATACTACTCGGAAGATGTCATCGCAGCTGTCGCATCAAAAGCTGGCTTAAGGTCGTTCCTATCATGGGTTGTTCTAGACAAGGAATATACCACGCAGAAAGGAACGCCAATAAGGAATGCGGAGTCATTTGTCAAGAGGTACAAAGGAAAAGGCCCCGTTACTCCATCGTTTGGACTCCAGGGGGTATACGTATGCTCCAAAGAGACGATCCGAAACACCATAGCGCTCGCTGAAAAATACAATACACTGGTACACATGCACCTATCTGAAACAAAAGAGGAGGTTAGCGGCTGTGTGGAGAAGAATAAGCTCAGGCCAATCGAATTTATGCATAAAAACAGGTTCCTATCAAAAAGGACGATCGCTGCACATTGCGTTTGGGCCAATAATGATGAGATGGGTGCTCTTTCAAAATCACACGCCACTGCAGTCAATAACGCGATAAGCAATGCGAGGCTTGGAAGCGGAACCGCTGATATACGAAAGATGCTTGGAAAGAGGATAAATGTCGCACTAGGCACTGACAGCGCGGCGTCGAACGACAGCCTCGACATGTTCCAGACAATGAAGTTCTCTGCTCTTGTGAACGGGCTTACTGCCCAGCAGGCGCTCGACATGGCCACGGTAAACGCCGCTATGGCGCTTCAGAGCGAAATAGGGTCTATAGAAAAGGGGAAGCTGGCTGACATAATAATACTGGACGGTGCGGCAATAAAGCCAACAAACAAAAAGAACGCAGTAAGCAACGTGGTTTTTGCAGCGCACGGCAGGAACGTGACAACGAGCATAATAGGCGGCAAAATAGTCAGGCAAAAATGATTTTATCTGGATCTTTTTGCAAGTATCATTCCAGATCCAGGTGAAGGGTTTCTTTTGGTTCTAAGTTTGAATCCCCTCCCCGTCAGAATCTTAAGCATCTCTCTAATGTTGCCATGGCATTCGACCTCCATTGCATATACCTGAGAAAGGTTTGCATTTTTGAATATGTGGAGCTCGGCCCCCTCGCAATCGCACTTTATCGCAACGTTCTTCAGCCCCTTTAGCGCCCTGTCGAGCGTTATTGCCTTGACGTATTCTCCAGTTGACTTCGAATCCTGCGTATATGAGTAGGCGCAGCCATAGGCAGACCTATCGATTTTCTTGATTCCCTCTTTCTCGGCTATCGCCTCCTTGTGTAGTTCTATCTTTGGCGCAAGCGGGCTCATAGTGACATTTTCCATGAATTCGTGCTGGTTGAGCAGAGCTGGCTCGTACGAAATAACTCTTGTTACATTGGGAAGCATCGCAAAGTATATCGCCGTGTCGCCGTTCTTAGCCCCTATGTCCAGGACGGTTGTCTTAGGTCTGATATTCTGGAGCAGCCACAGGTACTCCTGACGCACAAATATCTCATCGAAACTTGTTGCCTTCTCAATAAGCTTCCTTCTTCGTTTTAGTATTCCCAAAACCGACAGCGGGTCCTTCGCTGTCATAATGACCGTATCGTATGCATTTTTTGGGTTCATCCGATCATCCAACGCGCATGAAATTAGTTACAGAGTCTCATATTTAATTTAGTCTGTTGGATATAATATGGGCATCTTGCCCGTTCAAGATGAATACCATATCAAAGTATTTATACCATTCTGAAAAGAGGTGCAAAGCTTGCACGTTACTATCGCAATCCCGACATACAAGACAAGAGGGAGCATATTCAAACTTCTTGATAGCCTCAAGAAACAATCTTACAAGAAGTTCAGCATACTATTTGTCTACAAGGAGTGGGAAGGCTGGAAAGAGACGGCCGCTAAAATAAAGGAATACAAAGGCCTTGACATAGACTTTGCAAGGCAGGATAACGGCTTCTTTGAAGAGGCACTCAACACAATATTCAGAAAAGCCGATGGGGACATTGTGCTGCACACCGATGACGACGCCTTCGCCTCAAGGGACTGGGTGAAGGATCACGTCGCTTTGCACAGCAGGGATAGGAATGCGGGCATCGCTACAGGAGTTGTTGATGAGAGCAGGCTGTCGGATGGGAGCGAGCTCCCCCCATTCACAAGCTTCCTGTACCATCAGAAGTGGAGGATGAACAAGCACACGCTGATAGACAAACCGATAGACGATAGGTTCAAGGATTACGGGATGTACATAGGCGTTTCCGGCCTCGTGGTGGATACTGGAAGGAGGCACAACATGATAAAGACCTTCAAGCAGCACGGAGTCAACATGAGCTGGAAGCACGGCGCGCTTCACGGGTTCAAGTTCCCTGGATATGCCAAAAGCGCACTCAGGAACGAGCAGGGCGCTGCCCTAGAGGTGATAAACAGGGGGTTTTACCCGATTAGGTTTAATGCCGGAAGGGTTTTCCACCCTGTACAGGAGTCGCTAAGCAGGGGTACCTCTCCATTGTTGGTATCTACGGAGCTTATAGTGGGCGATGTGCTCCTTTCATACTACATGTCGCTCTTCTACAAAATCGATCTTGATGTGCTGCGCCTGAGAACGAGGATAGATGATTTCGTAACAAGGCTCGCCACGCAGAATAGAAACAAGGGCTATTCCATAGGATACGAGCTTGCAAGCAAGGCCATAAGGCAAAAATGGAAACCAAAGAGGGTCAGGGAGACGCTGATAGAGACCCTCAAGAACGTGGGATGATGCTTTGAAAGTTTACCTAATAACCCCGGTCGACATAAAATACAGCTACAAAGGCACCGAGTACCACGTTTACGAATACGCCAAGTACCTCAACCAGAAGGGGCTAGAAGCCGAGATACTCATAACAGAGAATATGAGGGGATACCACACACTGCCAAACTACAAGGAGATACTCGCAAACTACAAAACCGTGCCAACATCAGAGGTAAGGTGCAGAGAACGCGTCCTGCCCTTCAAGTGGCACATCTTCAACTACACCGGCCTTCCGGATGACGCCCCAATATACTTTCCATACAGCATATACGATTACATTTTCAACGTGTCAAAGAAGCCTGTTGGGCAGAAATACATAATCGGTTGCCACGGGATGCACCTGAAAATGGGCGAGATGGTAAAGGACCACCAAGGGCTGGAATCCCTTCTAAACGCGTACATTAACGGGCACCTGAACTCGAGAAGAAGCGAGATGAAGAACCTGTACTGCCATGTGCTCAACAGCCAGCAGAAGGAATATATGATAAAAACCTTCAAGTTCGACAGGAAAAATGTTTTCTTGGTTCCCCCTATGATAGACGCAAAGATCTACAAAATATCGAGGAACAGTTCAAATAAACTAAAAATAATTCACATTGGCGGCCCTGGCAAGGACATGAAGGTTGTTCTTGACATAGTTGACATCTTGAAAGACAGGGGAGCGCTCGACATGTTCGAATTCTATTTTATGGGCGAAAGAGATTCCGAAGCAGAGCAGGTGTACAAAGACGATAACGTTCACTTCCTTGGAGCGGTGAACGATAGCGAGAAAATGAGGCTTCTGGGGTCGGCTGACGCAATGATACTCCCAGCATACGAGGTCTTTCCAAAGACGATGCTTGAAGGGCTTGCCTCTGGGCTCTACATATTCACCAGCAGGAAAAATGGCGCCGCAGGCGATGTAGACCGCAATGGGATAAAAATGGTGATCACAAAGAACGGCTACCCAAGAGAGTACATAGATTCAATGATTGGGCTTACCAAAAAGAAAGGAAACAGGAAAGCCTTCGACCAGCTCAGGAAAAAGAACAGGCAGATCGCAATAATGGAATTTGACAAAGGAAAGGTTCTTCGGGACATGCTAAAGATGTTCTCGCGCGTTTGCAGGGATTAGTCTCTTACCTCAATGCCTCTTTGAAGCTCTCATACATCTTCTGGTAGGTGTGCTCCTTTGCAGTATCGTTTCCGCTCTTTTGCAGCCTCTCCATCAACCCCTTGTCTTCAAGCAGCCTAATCACAGCGTTTGCTAATCCCTTCGAGCTTCTTATCGGCACCACCAGGCCGTTTATGTTGTTCTTTATCTCCTCCGTTCCATTTATCTTTGTGACCACAACAGCGCAACCGCACGCCATCGCCTCCAAAGGCGGTGCAGCAAACCCTTCTATTAGGCTCGGCAGGATAAAGATTGTTGATTTTTGGTATAGTTTCACAAGACCTTCAGCGTCAGGCAGGCGAGAGAAGTTTACGTACTCGGGAAGGCCGCCGCTGTAGTTGCCATACGCAAAGAACTTCGCCTCTTTGTGCTTCCTTCTTATGATCTCCAATGCCTCAAGCGCATACTTTGCGCCCTTCTCCTCAGCGTTTCTGAGCGGAACAAGCACGCTCATGGGGACCTTTTTCTCCTTCGGCAACTTGAATATTGGAGATACACCTATCTTGCAAAAGCCCGGACGCTCGCTCTTGAACCTTCTGTATAACCGCTTGTTTATCACGATCTTCTTCAAACTTTTATCTGTAACCATCTTCTTTGCGTATTTCGACAGGGGGCCGCTGAACTTCTTGTCGTCCTCCTCGATCTGCATGAGGTAGTACGCCTTTTCGTATTTCATTTTTGTATTCTTGATCAGGAATATGGGCTGCCATGCCGTCGCTACGATATTCTTCGTCTTGAAGTTCAGGTGGTCTAGGTTCTTTGTAAAGAAGATATCAACATTTTTCAACACACTGTAATCGTAATCCTTGTTGCTCTTGAAGTTGACCATCTTCACCATTTTGTAGTAAGAGATCAGCAGGTCGTACGCAAAGCTTATCAGGCGGGGGGAGGGGCTGTCTCCGGGAGAGAGTTTTCTTACGAGAGAGATCTTTCCCAATGGGCGGAAGAAGTTCTTGTCCTTTGTCTTGCTGTACAGCTCGAGATCGGCCTGCGGCTGCACCGCAAGGCAGACACTATAGCTGTCTTTTGCCAGCATGCCTGCAAGGTTGAATACAATATTCTCTCCGCCGCTTGGTATCTTTACAGGAAAGCCTGACATCACAAAGCAGAAGTCATACACTTTCATAGAACTCATTAGAATTCTATCAGTTTATAGTATAAAAACCATACACATTAGTGCTTCTATTTGGAACACCGAAACAGCCTACGCTTGCATCATGTCCCTTCTTAACGCTTTTACCTGTTCTGATTTCGGATCTGCTTTGCTTGCAGCCAGATCGAAAGCCTTTTTCTCAGAGTCGAACCTCCTAAGCAAAGCCTTTCCAATTCTAGAACGCATTGCAGGGGGAAACTCTTCTTGCCGCACCATCGCTTCGCGCAATGCAACTGCTACCTGATTTATTGATATCAGCGCAAGGCCGCTGCGTGTGACCTCGTCCTCTCCTACCATATAAGTGTGTCTTCCCGGTGGATAATCTTTCATACGTCCGTCTGACATCTTTCTCATAGGAAAGCTCTCTGTGCTTACGTTTGTCAGCGCGCTCCTTCTACCAAAACGAAGATTGACATCAAAAGAGTGCATGCTTGTGCCTCCCATCTCTCCAATTAGATGTGGCGTATCTTCCCAAGGCTGAGATGTAATGGTTGTCTGAACGTGCACCTTATCTTGACCAGATTCATAGGTTAATGTTGTGGACACCTCCCCAGATGCCAATCTGCTAATCCTTGTGACTTCAACAGTCTCATTATCTCTTGTTACGATTGTTCTTGCCATATCATCCCTGCTCCAATCTTCAAATTAAGCCCTTGCTAACCTGCTTACCGGTACTCCCATCGGCCTCATGAAAGACCTCAGGCTGAGATAGGTCTGGTCTTGCCCGTTCACCCTCTCTATCGCCTTTTCAAAGGCTGCCTGGCCGTGCTGATCCTGTATGTATGTGAGTATGGCCGCGTTGCACGCCGCAGGGTTTATCCTGTTGGGGTTCCAGCTCCCATCCAAATAATCGAGAAGTGTGCTCATTGCAGAGTACCTGAACTCGAGGCCCTCCGGAATGCCGATCCCCTTGCTCTGCTGCCTCTCCCTCATGCTCGCTTCAACTCCAGCCCTCGTCTTGCTCAGCTCCATGACAGCTGTAGACTGGATAGAGCAGTGGGTCTGTTCCTCCGCTATTCCAACGAGCTCGAGCCTGCTTATCGAGCCTGCATCTATTCCCGTCTCTCTCTCAAGCCTGGACCTTGTAAATTGGAACTGATCCGAATTTGCAGCGACCAGCATCCCCTCTGGCAGTATAGATATCTGGTTCGGCGCCATCACGTTAGCCGGCCTTCTTCCGAATAGAATAAATCCATCAGAGGTCTGCGCGACTGTGGAGACACCGCGCGGCCTTATCTGCAACGCCGCTTCCGGAGAAAGCCCGGCAGTGTATATTGTTCCAGGTTCTCTGCTGCCGGTGTATCCTACCGGAGGAACATCTGGATTCCTCTTTCCCGCAAACATCGCGTAATCCCCAAGGTCGTCCAGCTCTCTTATGGTGCCGTTGCCGCTGACCTCGAGGCCCCTTAGATTGAGCATGACAGGCTTGCGGAAGAGCGCAGGGAACCTCTCTTTCAAGGCGCCCCAGTAGCTGTCAAGCCTCGCCTGGTCATCTTGCGAAAATGACTTCAATACCTCTGTTCCTGAAACATCTGTCTTCCATTCCCCTTCTGACAGAGGCCTGTCCAGCACGTGAATTCTTGCATTTAATTTGGTCATTTTACCACTAATTTAAAATAGGTTCAGGCGCCTCGGCCTCTCTTCTAAGCCTTGCAAGTTGTGCAGTTTTTGCAGTATCATGCAAATCATGTAGAACATGCACCCAAGACATTGTGCCCCCTGGCAACACACCGAAATTAACCTCTCTTATTCCTCTAAACTTAGACCATTCAAAAAGCACATTACCCTCTTTAGAAGATGGTCCGTCGGTAATTCTAATAGTTCTGGAGAGCAGCGGCTCCGTAACCTCTATAGAAAGGCCCTGGCCGGTATAAGTCCACTTAGGCGTAACTACCTTGGTGACCTCTGTAGGCACAGCCATCTCCCCGCCATTTGAAATGTCACTTTCGATGACCTTTTTAGTAACTGGCGCAAACGTACCAAGCTCCTTTGCAACGGTGACCGCCTGATCGACTAAGTGGAAGTTCTTCAAAGCTACCTTTTCCGCTCTATGTACCATAATATCACTTGCTTCCGGATCACGATTGGTGCCATCAGATATTTATAGGTTTGCCAATACCATCAGATGGTCAAATGGTCAGATGGTTATACTATGGTTATAAAAAGGTTTCCAGCCATAACTATCTGATAAGATGCTGGGGGTAATACTTGCCGGAGGTACAGGCTCGAGGCTCAAGCCTCTAACCCATGTGACAAACAAGCACCTCCTTCCTGTTTACAACAAGCCCATGATCTATTACCCACTGGAGCTTCTCAAGAAGCTGGGAGTAAGGGAGATAGCGCTTGTTGCTGGAAGGGAGTTTGCTGGCGACTTTTCTAACCTATTCGGTGATGGAAGAGACCATGGGGTCAACTTTACGTACAAAGTACAGGAGGGAGCGCCGGGAATCGCTCACGCGATCGGCCTTGTAGAGAGGATAGCAGGCAACGAGCCGATACTCGCAATCCTTGGTGACAATATCTTCATGATGGATGATGCAGAACTGCAAAAGACAAGGGGCAGCATAGCCGACTTCAACATGGATCCTGATGGCGCGATGCTCTTCCTTAAGGATGTTCCAGACGCGCACAGGTTCGGTGTTGCAGAATTCAACTCAGATGGAAGAATCCTCGGAATAGAAGAGAAGCCGAAGCAGCCCAAGTCCAGGTACGCTGTAACTGGCCTCTACATGTATGACAACACGGTCTTCAACAAGATAAAGATGCTCAA
>DATJLP010000012.1:0-6695 GCA_035509375.1 Candidatus Acidiferrum sp. | reverse complement strand
TCGGGGTGTCGACGGTTATCTTTACTATTTCGTCGCCGTACGCTTCGCTGTTGAACTTAGGCATCCCCTTATTCTTCATGTAGACCCTCGACCCCGTCTGCGTTCCAGACTCTATCTTTATCTGGGCGTGGCCATCCAGCGTGGGTGCGGTGGCTGTTCCGCCCAATGCGGCCGTGTAGAATGGCACATGCACCTCTGTTATGAGGTCGTTGCCCTGCCTCTCGAAGAGCTTGTCCTTTGCAACGCGGATGTCAACGTACAGATCTCCGGTTCTGTCGGCTCCATAGTCGCCCATCCCCTTTACCCTCAGCCTTGTGCCGGTGTCGACCCCTTTCGGGACCTTGAAGTCTATCTTGTCTTCTGCGCGCACCCTTCCGTGGCCGCTGCAGTATTTGCAGACCTTCTCTACGCTCTTCCCCTTGCCGCCGCATGTCGGACATGCAGATATGGTCTGCATGACTCCGAAGGGCGTTCTCCTCGCTGTGCCAACCTGGCCTGTGCCGTTGCACCTCTTGCACTTCATTATGCCGGTCCCGCCGTTTCCTTCGCAGTGCTCGCACACCTTCACGTGGTTTACGAATATCTTCTTCTCAACGCCTGTTGCAGCCTCCTTCAATGTAACGTCAGTAACAGCGAGTATGTCGCTGCCCATCTCTGCGCGCTGGGTCTGGCCACCGAATCCGAACATGCTGAAGAGATCTTCTCCTCCTCCAAACCCGAACTGGAAGCCCATCTGCTTGAGCACATCGTCTATGTTGAAGTTCCTGAATATGTCCTCTTGTGTGAACTTCTGGCTGAAGGCATCAGGCCCGTATGAATCATACTGCTTCCTCTTTTCGGGGTCGCCCAGCACCGCATATGCTTCATTGATAGTTTTGAACTTCTCTTCACTGGTCTTGTCCTTGTTTCTATCCGGGTGATACTTCAAGGCCAATTGCCTGTATGCATTCTTAATGTCCTCTTCGCTTGCGTCCTTCTGCACACCCAGAATCTTGTAGTAGTCCTTGTCCATCTATATCCTCAACTTATTTTTCCACCTTGAAGTCGGTGTCTGTCGCGTTTGGATCGCTTGGTTGGTCATCCGGGCTTGGCCCTTGTGCGCCTTGGTTTGCATCCCCTTCCTTGTACATGGTTGCACCTATCTCCTCCAATGCGGTCTTGAGTCCTTCCATCTTCTCCTTTATCGCGTCGTAGTCCTCCTTCTTCACAGCCTCTGCAAGCTCTTCCTTTGCGGTGTTTATCTTCTCTGTTATCTCCTTCGAGACCTTGTCTTTGTATTCCTCTAGAGACCTGTCTGTCGTGTATATGAGAGACTCTGCAGTGTTCTTCAGCTCCACCTGCTCCCTTATCACCTTGTCCTGCTCTGCGAACTGCTCCGCGTCCTTCATCTTCTTGTCTATGTCGGACTGCGACATCTTGTGTGGCGCGATTATATCCATGCTCTGGGACTTGCCGGTCTTCATGTCCTTTGCTGTCACGTGAAGAATGCCGTTGGAGTCTATGTCAAAGGTGACCTCTATCTGGGGTATGCCCCTTCTTGCCGGAGGTATTCCGGTAAGTGTGAACCTTCCCAGGTCAACGTTGTCCCTGGATAGCGCACGCTCCCCCTGCGTTACGTGGATGTCCACCCTGTCCTGCATGTCGTCGGCAGTGCTGAAGACCTGCGATTTCTTTATCGGTATTGTTGTGTTCCTCTCGATGAGCTTTGTTGCCACGCCTCCTAGTGTCTCTATTCCCAAAGACAATGGGGTAACGTCCAACAGGACTATGTCCTTCACCTCTCCGGTTAGGACTCCCGCCTGTATTGCCGCGCCCAGTGCTACCGCTTCCATGGGGTCCACCCCTCTCTCGATCTTCTTTCCGAGAAGCTGCTCGACGTACCTCTGCACTATCGGCATGCGTGTTGGGCCTCCGATAAGTATGACCTTGTCTAGGTTGCTCGGGTCAAGCTTGCCGTCCTTCAACGCCTGCATTACAGACTTTGCCGACTTCTCTATTATCGGCACAACCAATGACTCCAGCTTTGCCCTTGTGAAGGTATACGTGAAGTTTGTTGGGTTGCCCTTCGAATCTTTTGTCAAGAATGGCAGGTTGATCTCAGTGTTGAGCACTGTAGAGAGTTCTATTTTTGCCCTTTCACCGGCCTCCCTTAGCCTTTGCAGGCCCTGGTGGTCCTTTGTTATGTCGACCCCATTCTTCTCCTTTATCTCCCTGACCAGCATGTCAACTATCGCGTTGTCCATGTCCGTTCCTCCGAGCTGCGTATCTCCATTCGTTGATACAACTTCGAAGACGCCCTTTCCGAATTCCATTATCGTTACGTCGAGAGTTCCGCCCCCAAGGTCATATACAAGAATCTTCATGTTCCTGTTTACCTTGTCGAGGCCGTAGGCCAGAGCCGCGGCTGTTGGCTCGTTGACAAGCCTCACCACTTCCAGGCCGGCTATCTGGCCCGCGTCCTTAGTCGCCTGCCTCTGGTTGTCGTTGAAGTATGCAGGCACTGTTATGACGGCTTTCGTAACCTCCTCTCCCAAGAATGACTCCGCGTCCTTCTTTATCTTCTGGAGGAGCGTTGCGGACAGTTCCTGCGGCGAATACTCCTTTCCGAATATCTTGTATTTGTAGTCGGTTCCCATCTTCCTCTTGAAGGCGGTCACGGTTCCGTCTGGGTTCGCTACAGCCTGGCGTCTTGCAGGCTCGCCTACCAACCGCTGCCCGTCCTTTGTGAATGCCACGTAGCTCGGAAATGCCTTACCATAAAGGGTAGTTCCTTCGCCGCTAGGTATTATTATAGGACGTCCGCCCTCGAGCACAGCTGCTGCGCTATTGCTCGTTCCCAGATCCACACCGATTATTTTAGTCATATTTTTCACCTATTGAAGATAATATTTCTTTTACTACCTTTTTCTTTTTTGAATGCACCATATGCAATCCAATCTCTTTGGCCCAAAGTAAAGAAGAGCCCTTAGGCACTGAAATTCTATGAAGCACCTTTCTTGCTTTTACTAATCTGCCTTTTAGAAAATAATGACGTTTAAAGTCTGCTCTAGAATGTACAGAGTAATTGATATTGTGGTCCTTCAAAAATTGACCTACCGTATCTAACAAGTATTTGTTAGTATTGTACAAATAAATGTGGAAATACTTGTGCTTGCTCGCTGCAACTCGACCTTCCGCATCCCAAAAAGCAGCAATAAATTTTATAGCTAGCGTTTTTCTTTTAAAAATATAATTGATTGTTTTTTTATCGATATCATTATTTTTCTTTATTAGATTTGCTATCCTAACGCTTGAAAGTCTTAATCGCCATAAACCATTATCTCTTACATCTTCACTTACTTCGCCGTAGTTTTTTATAAGAGGTGATAGATATTGATGTATACCCATATCCTTATTGAAAACTTCTAGCATATATTTTTGTATTGATCCGTCTCCTAAAGAAAACCCGATTAAATAAGCCAAATCCGGAGTTATTTTCACAGTAAGTTTCTTTTTAAGTTCATTTCCGTGCTTCACTATTTTTTCTTGGTTCTTGTCACCTGCTACGGAAAAAGTGACGAGATGCCATCTTTTTTGAGTGGGGATTCCAAATAATTTAAACCATCTTGATAAAGTAGAATCGGGAACATGGGTTATTTTTTCTATTTCCTTTATCGTGTAGTTTGGATATAATTCTAGAAGTAGATCTTTGAGTTTCGCCTCTCCTAATTCGTTTTTTAAAGTACGGAAATTACCATAATTTTTAATTTCTGATACTTTTTGAATTGTAGACATCAAATTAGAATTATTTGATTGTATTTTCATTTCTATCACCTAAATATCATTTTTGTTTTGCAGTCCATTTCTCGATTCTCGTGTGGAATCTCCCAGCAAAGTAGAAGAACGCGAACGCAAGTATTATCGTCAGCACTCCTCCAGTTATCTTTAGCGATGCTGCGATAAGCGTGCTGAGCGTGGCTATGAAGAAGACCCACGCATAGTTGTCATAGCCCTTCTTCGCGGTTGCCCAGACATCGTACGCATAGTGGTGCGGCCTCTCGCGCTTCTTCTGCATCATTTCTTCTCCTCCTCTTCCTTTGATACTATTACTGATGCCGGCCTCAACATTATCTTGTCGAGCATGTAGCCCTTCTTCATAACCTCGATTATTGTGCCCGGCTTCCTCTTTCCGTCTGGCCTTGAGAGCATTATCTCATGTTTGTATGGGTCGAATACGCCCTTAGTGTCGATCTCTGTGAGGCCCTCCCGCTTCAGCGTCTCGAGAAGGTTCGAATAGACCATCTCGATGCCCTTTGCGAGCCCCTTGTCCTGCGCAGATTCTATGGTGATGAGCGCGAGCTCGAATTCATCCAATACCGGAAGGAGGTCCCTGATCACCTCGGCCTTTCCAGTGCTTCTTGCCCTGTCGGAGTCGTCCTTCACCCTCTTCTTGTAGTTCTCGAACTCCGCCGCGATCCTGAGCATGCGCTCCTTGAGCTCGTTGTAATCGTTCTTCTCCTCTATTCCTCCTTTCTTCTCTTCATTCTCGGTAATTTGATCACCTTTCTGTCGCTTGCATCGAACAGCCTGTCGAAGTCCTTTGCCATGTCGAGCATCCTGTGCATCTCTCTGTCAATATCATATTCCAATTCCTCAACGACCTTTGCCATCTCTTTTGCACGCAGGTGGTACTTGCGCCCTCTCTTCACAATCACTCCGGCCTCTATGAACCTGTTGAGATGGTATATCACAGTGCTCCTTGGTACGCTCTTGTCGAACCTCAATTCCGAGCTTGAAAGGCCTGCGTTGCCCTCCTTTGCAGCGTATGCGAATTCTTTCAGTATCTCGCTCTCTATGCTGTCATTGTTGTCGCTTGAGAGGCCGAGAACCGCCACGAACCACCTGAGCATCTTCTCCGGGTCGTCATCGTCTGGGCGTTCGATCACTCTGATCTCTATCCTTTCCATTGAAGCCCCAGCTATATTATGGTAGTAAAGATATAAATATCTTTCTATTTACAGCACTTTTAGCTGATATATCAACTAAAAGCTGACATATTATTGTATAGAAGATTTAGGAGAACAGATGGAAAATAAAAAGATCAGCCCCTCTTCTCTATTGGGGATTCTGGCGTGGCGCTGCTGTTGATCTGTATTATTCTTGTTAGAAGTCCGCGTATCGCCTCTGCGGCCCTCTGGTTTGCAACAGCAAGGTCCTTTTTCTCCTCAGGCCCGGATATGCGAGGCATTATGCCTATATCGCCAACTATCGGCACCATTTGGATCCCCCTTGCGGCTGCAACCATGCCTTCAACAGCCCTCACCTCCTCGTCTGCCACTCCCGGGAATATTTCCGGCAGGAGCTTCCTTGCAGAGTGCGGGCCAAAGATTCCAGTGCCCTTCCTTGATGCCTCGAACCACCTGAGCTGCTCTTCGTCGGTTCCTTCCAGAAGCTTGGAGTACGCGGCTCCAATGTGCTGCCTCGTCAACCTTCGCCCCTCGATGTCGCCGTTGGGATCCCTCTCTAACTTGTATAAAGCGGCTTCGCGCGTCGGCAGGAGTTCAAGCTGTTGCAGCCTCACTCTCTCAGCCAATGATATGGATTCATCAAATTGCGCACGCACGGATGTTGCTACCATTGTATCAGATACATTGGGCTTTCCAAATATATATAGTTTTCTTTGTCATCTAAGATGGACGTAAGCCGCGCTCTTTCAGTACGCTCTTGAGCGGCTCTTTGAAGACAACCTTTGCCTTTGAGAGCTCTTTTAGCGAGGAAAAGCCGAGCGCCCCCATCTCCCTCCTTATACCTGTTATCATGTTGTCGAGGAATTTGTACGCACCCTCGCTGCCTCCGCTCCTCTCAGCGCTTATGACAGGCTTGGCCATTCCACACCTATCGGCGCCGATGGCGAGCGCTTTGACAATGTCTGAAGGCGTCCTTATCCCGCCGCTCGCCCATACTGGGCCGTCGAAAGCGCTCTTCGATTCGATGACAGAGAGCGCAGTGGGAATGCCCCACTCCCAGAATGCGTTGCCGTACTTGCTCCTGTTCCTGTAGGTCTCGACACCTATCCATGTGGTGCCGCCTGCGCCCTGGACGTCGATGGCATATATCTTCTTGCTGAGCATCGCTGCAACCTCCTTGGATATTCCGTTGCCGACCTCCTTTACTATTACAGGCTGCCTTATCGACCTTGCGACCTCGGCTATCCTTTTGACCACTCCCCTGAAATCCATGTCCCCTTCTGGTTGTATGCTCTCCTGGCCTGGGTTTGTGTGTATTGCAACAAGGTCAGCGCCGATGAGGTCCATAGTCTTCTGTATTGTGCTGTCGTCATAGACAAGGAGCTTTGATGCACCGATGTTTCCTATCAGTATCAGCTCCTTTGCGAACTTCTTCACGTCATAGGTGTAGAGAAGGTCCTTCTTCTCTATCATTGCGCGCTGGCTTCCGACACCCATGGGGATGTTGAGCCTGGCAGCTGCGATCGCTATATCCTTGTTTATCTCAAAGGTTGCGGGATGCCCTCCCGTCATCCCTGATATGAATATCGGAGCTGACACAGGATTGCCTATCAGCTCCCCCTCTATATCAACTCTTTTTTGATCTATCGCGCCTCCGTTCGGGGTTACCTCGACAAACTCGAGCATCGTTGTCTTCTTCTTGTACTGCGTGTTGCTCTCTACTATTATCTTGATGTGCTCGATCTTGCG
>DATJLP010000011.1:0-89782 GCA_035509375.1 Candidatus Acidiferrum sp. | reverse complement strand
CCGACGGTAAAGAAGGGTGACAAGGTCAAGGCTGGCGACATAATCGGCAAGGTCGACGAAACAAGCCTTGTAAAGCACATGGTACTCGTTCCGTATGGAATTGAGGGAACGATAACTGGGATTAATGATGGGAGTTTCAAGATCGATGAGACTGTTGCGACCCTTTCAAATGGAACCGCGCTTAAGATGATGCAGAGGTGGCCTGTTAGAATTGCACGTCCTGTACTTGACAAGTTGCCGCCAGATGTTCCGCTCACAACAGGGCAGCGTGTCATAGACACCTTCTTCCCTGTTGCAAAAGGAGGGACTGCGGCAGTGCCAGGCCCATTCGGATCGGGAAAGACGGTAATTCAGCAGCAGCTTGCAAAGTGGAGCGACAGCGACATCGTCGTCTATGTGGGATGCGGGGAGCGTGGGAACGAGATGACTGAGATACTTACGGAGTTCCCGAAGCTCACAGATCCGAAGAGCGGAAAGCCGATTATGGACAGGACAATACTGATAGCAAATACATCAAACATGCCTGTAGCCGCAAGAGAGGCTAGCATCTACACAGGAATAACGCTTGCGGAATACTACCGCGACATGGGATACAGCGTAGCGCTCATGGCTGACAGCACATCAAGGTGGGCAGAGGCCCTCAGAGAAATATCTGGCAGGCTTGAAGAGATGCCCGGAGAGGAAGGTTATCCCGCCTATCTTGGAAGAAAGGTGGCGGAGTTCTACGAACGTGCTGGAAGGGTTCATGTTTTGAATAACAAGGTAGGATCTGTAACGGCTATAGGCGCAGTGTCACCTCCTGGAGGAGATACATCAGAGCCGGTATCGCAGAACACACTCAGGGTTGCAAGAGTATTCTGGGCGCTCGATGCGTCGCTTGCAAACAGGAGGCATTTCCCTTCGATAAACTGGCTTAACAGCTATTCTCTGTATCTCGAGGATCTTGGAAAGTGGTACACAGAAAACATTGACAAAGAATGGAACGAGCTTCGCTCAAAGGCGATGGTAATACTTCAGAAAGAGGCGGAGATAAACGAGATTGTGCAGCTTGTCGGATACGATGCTCTTCCAGAAAAGGAGAAGGAGGTACTCGACATAGCGAAGAGCATACGCGAAGACTACCTGCAGCAGAGCGCATACGATGAAGTAGATACCTATTCATCAGCTCAGAAACAGTACCTCATGCTCAAGTCGATAATGATGCTTGATGATGCAGAGAGACATGCAGTTGACAAGGGCGTCATAGTCGAACAGCTCAGAAAGGTCGATGCAAAGCAGAAGCTTGCCAGGATGAAGTTCGTTAAGGAAGACGAAATCAGCGGATATTACGAGGATCTGAAGGGTTCTATTGAGCACATCTCAAAGATGGAGGCAAAAGCGAAGTGATCGAATGAGCGACGTATACTATAAAACAGTGAAGCAGATTACGAGCGTACTTCTTTTCGTGGAGGGGGTCAGAGACGCATCGTACAACGACCTTGTCGATATAGTGAAGGAGGACGGCAGCGTGGTTACGGGACAGGTTCTTGACAGCAGGGACGGGCTTGCAATAGTGCAGTCGTTCGGAGAGACCAGGGGAATGAATGTCGAGAATACAAAGGCGCGCTTCAGGGGAGAGGAGGCAAAGCTCGCCGTGAGCACAGACATGCTTGGCAGGATATTCGACGGTATAGGGAGGCCTCGTGACAAGGGCGCGCCGATCTACAGCGACGAGATGGTCAGCATAACAGGAAATGCGATAAACCCGTCTGCAAGAGAGGAGCCATCAGAGTTCATCCAGACAGGAATATCAACGATAGACTGCATGAACACGCTTGTAAGGGGCCAGAAACTGCCCATATTCTCAGGTTCGGGATTGCCGCACAACAAGATAGCAGCGCAGATAGCACGACAGGCGAAGGTTCTTGGTGAAGGAGAAGAGTTTTCGGTTGTATTTGGAGGAATAGGAATAAACAGCGAAGAGGCAAACTTCTTCAAGAGAGAGCTTGAAGAGACCGGAGCGCTCGGAAGGGCTGTCGTCTTCCTGAACCTTTCATCAGACCCGTCTATGGAAAGGATAATACTGCCAAGGCTTGCGCTCACTGCGGCCGAGTATCTTGCATATGAGCAGAACATGCACGTTCTTGTTATACTAACGGACATGACAAACTACTGCGAATCTCTGAGAGAGGTATCGGCAGCGAGGGAAGAGGTTCCGGGAAGGCGTGGCTACCCGGGATACATGTACACAGACCTCTCAACAATATACGAGCGTGCTGGAAAGATAATCGGAAGGAAGGGATCGATAACGCAAATCCCGATCCTTACAATGCCTGGCGACGACATAACGCACCCGATACCAGACCTAACCGGTTACATAACAGAGGGTCAGGTCGTTCTCAGCAGAGACCTTCAAAGAAAGGGAATATACCCGAACGTCGACGTTCTCCTATCGCTTTCAAGGCTTATGAACCAGGGAATAGGAAAGGGAAGGACAAGAGACGACCACAGCGGCGTGAAGGACCAGCTATTCTCATCATACGCAACAGGAAAGGACCTGAGAAGCCTCACAGAGATAGTTGGAGAGGAGGCGCTGAGCGAAAGCGACAAGAAATACCTGAAGTTTGCAGACATGTTTGAGGAGAAGTTCGTAAACCAGGACTATTACGAAGACCGTGACATCGACAAGAGCCTCAGCCTGGGCTGGGACCTCTTCAGCAAGCTCGACAAGAACGAGATGAAGAGGGTCAAGGATGTCTTCATAGAGAAGTATGGAAAATGGAAGGATTGAATGGCCCAAGGCAACATAAAGACCACAAGGATCGAGATGATAAGGACAAAGGCTCGCGCAAAGGTAGCGGGCAAAGGCCTCTCCCTTTTGAAGATGAAGCGCTCCAGCCTTGTTCTTGAGTTCTTCAACCTTGCAAGGCAGATACAGTTGCTGCGTGCCAACCTAGGAATGGGAGTACAGACCGCAATGGACAGTACAAAGATAGCCGACATTCAAGCTGGCAGAATAAATGTAGAGAGGATCGCAGCTGAGCAGGGAACGATACTTGTCGGAGTAGACGCCAGGAACGTTATGGGAGTTAGAATTCCAAACCTAAATGTTGAAACAAAGAGCCAGTTCGATGCCGGGTACGAGCTGATTTCAATTCCAACCGCCGTGGAGGATGCGCGCAAGAGCTACAGGTCGCTCTTCAAGCTGCTCATAGAGATCGCAGAGAAGGAAAACTCTTTGAGGAAGCTTCTTTACGAAATAGAGAAGCTAAACAGGCGCGCAAACGCGATAGAAAATGTGGTCATACCCAACATGCTAGTCAAGATATCATACATAAGGCAGAGGCTGGAGGACCTCGAAAGGGACCAGACCGTCTCGTTGAAATTCATAAAGAGGAAGATGAATGCCTGAAAACAAGAACCTGATAAAATTCAGGAGGATAAAGGCGCTGTTCATGATAGTTAACGTGATGATGGCGCTTCTCGTCTTCATACTGATGATAATGGTATTGCAATGACAAGCGACATAAAGGCGCTCGAGGAGATAAAGAAGGCCGAGGAGGCTGCTGCAAAGAGGATTGAGAAGGCGGAGCGCGACGCCGTAAAGATGATAGAGGAGGCGCGCGGAAATGTGAAGAGAATACTTGAAAACGCAGCTGCAGATGCGCAGAAAATCTACGACGAGGAGATAGTTAGGGCCGAGCAGGCCGCAAAGGAGGAGCGCGAGGGTGTCCTTGAAGAGGCGAGTGCAAAGATAAAGGGGATAAAGAAGGTTGACAGGAAGAAGGCGGCAGACGTATTCAGAAGCTCTGTGTCAAAGGAGTTTGGAGTGAGATAGTGCTCAAGCCATCAAAGATGTCAAAGATAAGGCTCATTCTCTCAAAGGAGTATTACAATGATGTCCTATCCGCGCTGCACGACATAGGGGTCATGCAGATCGACGCGACGAGCGAAGAGGCGATGCGCCTCATAAAGGGAGAGGAGCTTTCCGATTACAAGCAGATATCAGACCTAGCGCAGCGCTTCAGGGGCCTGGAGAGCCTGCTCTATCCAAGGCCCACAGAGGAGATGTTCACATTTGAGAGCATGGGCCAGCTGACAAAAAGGTGCGAGTCGGTCCAGATAGACGAGAGGGTTGCCGAGATAAGGAGAAGGATAGACCAGCTGTCAGCCCAGGCAAAGGAGGTGGAATACAAGATATCCCTTCTCGGGAGGCTGCAGGGCTTCAGCAAGGACCTTGGAATACTCAACTCTAAGGGGAGAAAGCCGTTTGTCGCTCACGGAAAGGAATTGAAGCAGTTCATCGCCGTGGTGAGGAAGAAGGTGCCGGGGTCGTTCGTGGTTGAGCTGGAGAAATCCGCGGTGATAAGCATAGCTACGGATTCTGAGAAGGAGTTCGGCGCGGCTGCTGAGGGCTACAAGGTAGTGCTTGAGGTCGTTCCTGAGATGAGCGGCAAGCCGGAAGCGCTCTCGTCAAGCCTGAAGAGGGAGCTGGAGCGCATCGGAAGCGTGAAGAAGGCTCACGAGGCCGAGCTCGGCGTCATTTCCGACAGGTGGTACCCGCTGGTGAGCGCGATAAGGGAGCAGCTCGACATAGAGGTCGAGAAGCAGGAGATAACCACAAAAATAGGGGTAGGGAAGTCGATAATGATAATAGAGGGGTGGCTGCCTGGCTCTGATCTGGCCAAGGTGAGGGAGGCAGCGAGCAAGGTTTCACACAACCACTTCATGCTTGACACGATAAGGTCGAAGGAGCTGGCTCCAACAAGGCTGGACAACCCGCTAGTGACAAGGTTCTTCGAATTCTTCATAAGGTTCTACTCGCTTCCGAGGAGCGACGAGATAGACCCCACGATGATATTCGTCATCGTCTTCCCGATATTCTTCGGCTTCATGGTTGGTGACTTCGGATACGGGCTTGTGATGCTCTTGGGATCCATCTGGCTCATCCACAGGCTGAAGCACCCGGTCAAGAAGAGCAGGCTGCCCAAGATGCTCACCTCTTTCGTGACAAGGATAGTGGGGCCGAGCGGGCTTATGACGATCGCAAAGGCGATAATTCCTGGCGCGGTGATAGCCATGGTGCTCGGGGTTCTGTTCAATGAGTACATGGGCTTCTCGCTCCCGTATAAAACGCCGTTTGATGTCCTGCTCGGGCTGCCGACGCTGCTCGTTATAGCTGGAAGCATTGGCGTGTTCATGGTCGAGTTCGGCTTTGTGTTGGGATTCCTCAACAAACTGGCGCACCACGAGACAAAGCACGCGATAGCGAAGCTGGGATGGTTCTTCACTGCGATAGGAATAGTCGTGTTTGGCCTGTCGGTATTGCACAAGGTTCCGTTGGGGCCATCGAACCCGACAGCTCTCGCATCGTACATAATGCTCATTGGAGGGATAATAACCGTGCTTTGGGGCGAGGGCGTCGGCTCCCTAATGGAGCTTCCCTCTATAGTCAGCCACATCCTATCGTATGTCAGGCTTGTGGGGATACTGCTTACATCGGTAATACTTGCGAGCATAATAGACAAGGTATTCCTGCATGGAATAAATCATTCCATCCTTCTGGGGATAGTTGGCGTTGCGATACTCGTTATCGGCCAGATATTCAACATGATCATAGCGCTCTTCGAGTCAGGCATACAGGGGGCGAGGCTCATCTACGTCGAATTCTTCTCCAAGTTCTTCATGGGCAACGGCGTTCCTTTCAGGCCGTTCAAGAGCAACAGGAAGAGGACGCTGAGCAGGTTCAGCATCAGATGAGAACATTTTCTCCTTTGGTAGCGAGATTTGCATTTATTTTATCTTGGCGGTGAGGCTTCCGGTCACGGTGTGTGGAAACCCTGACGATATGTCGGTATAGTTGAGCTCAACGAACCCCCTGTAGACGCTGCCTGCGGTTCCGTTGTAGAATGTTGATCCAGCATAGCACTGCACAGAGAGGGTCGTGTTTGACCCTGTGTTGAGGTGCTGCGAGCCGAGCTGCAGCATGTGCAAGGTCGTCTGGTTTGAGGTGCAGCCGATCGCAGCTATGTTTATTGGCGAGGCGGTGGACTGGATTACGCTCACTGTCAGCACGCCCGCCGGGGTGAAGCCAAGCACCCTGCAGGTGAACCCTGCCGGCAGGTTGCACGTGTCCGTGGCAAAAGTGCCGGGGTTGAAGACCCCCAGGAAGTAGAGCACAGCAAGGACAACCACTATTATCAGTATCATCCATGTGTGCGATAAGAGGTATTCCATTCCGGATTGTGCCTTTGCAAACACTCTATCAACCAAAAATTCAGTGCACCATCGCGAGTAGGCCGTCAATTATCCCTCCAACGCCGATGCCACCTGTCGCCCTTGCGACTATCCTATGGCTTAGCACGGGCCTTGCCAGGTATTTCACGTCCTCAATCGTTATGCTGTTCCTTCCTTCTATGAGGGCCTTTGCCTTTGCGCACTTCATGAACGCTATCTCCGCCCTCGGGCTTGCGCCCATTACAACGTGTATCTCGGTTCTTGTCGCGTCGACCAGCTTCGTTATGTACTCGTCAACCTCGTCCGGCATGGCCACCCCGTCCACCTTCGACTGCATGTCCAGTATGTCGCTTTTGCTCAGGACCTTCTTCACCTGCTCGACATCGCCCTTCTCTTTTATCCTAAGCATTTCCTCTTCCTCTTTTGTCGAGGGATAGGTGACATCTATCCTCATTAGGAACCTGTCTGTCAGCACCTTTGGAAGCGATGTTGTTCCCTCTATGTTGAGCGGGTTCTGCGTTGCCACTGTTATGAAAGGCTTCTCGAGGGGAAAGACCCTGTCGCCTATCGAGACCTGCCTCTCCTCCAAAGCTTCCAGCAGCGACGTCGTTGTCTTTGGTGGCGCCCTGTTGAGCTCGTCTATCAGAAGTATGTTGTTGAATATTGGCCCTTTCTTCAGCACGACCTCGTGCCTTTCGTCAAGGTAGGCGTATCCTATCACGTCCTTTATGTCAAGGTCTGGCATTCCCTGTATTCTTCCGAAGCTCCCATCGACCGTCTCCGCTATCGTCTTTGTTATTGTCGTCTTTGCGACTCCGGGCACCCCTTCAAGCATCACGTGCCCGTCGGCAACCAGCGCCATGAAGATGAGCTTTATTGTGTCCTGCTTGCCAGCGATGAACTTCTTTGCCTCGTTAAGCACCGCTTCGTACCCTTCCTTTGGATCCATTTTCAAAACCTTTATATAACCGATTAACAGAATATTAATGACAGTATAGGAATATATTATAAGCTGTGGTCGGGATGATAGGAAAAGACTCCAAGAACAATGGATATGCTTCGCTAAGCGAGGTGCTCGAGATACTTGAGGCCAGGAAGAAGGACCGCGAGCTCACATACGAGCAGCAGATCGCGCTGGAGCATGCCACGAAGTTCGCAACAACAAAGGCGGCAGAGACAAAGGCGAAGAAGGGCCTTGAGGAGATGGGCATACTTTCGACCCACACCGTGCACACTATACTAAACATAATGCCAAAGGGCGAGGTCCTGCTGAGGCAGATACTCTCCAACGAGAAAAGGACATTTACTGACGAGGAAATAAAGAAGATAATCTCTATAGTTAACCCGAAGTAGTTTTAATGGAAGATGGAAAGGTGCCAATATGCCACAAGAAGAGAGACGAGAGGAGTACGCATACGTCCTTGACTTCATGCACACTGGCAAGTCTTTTTCTAACAAGTCGGAGCCTGTAGCGCAGCTTATTGGGGAGGAGTGGTTCACCCTGCTTGAGGTTACCCCGAAGCCGGGCGCAACCATGGCGCTGGGGGAGCGGGTCTACATTGGCAAGGACGAGCGCGAGAAGGTCTCCCTGATAAAATCTAGGATAACCTACAACGAGCTCACCCAGACCGCAAAGAACGGCCTGCAGAAGATGATAAACGAGATAATAAGGGCAAACGAGAAGAGGTTCGTAGACCTCTTCAACAACGCCGGGCCGCTCAACATAAGGCAGCACTCCCTTGAATTGCTGCCAGGAGTTGGAAAGAAGCACCTGGAGGCAATCCTCAAAGCAAGGAACGAGAAGAGGTTCGAGAGCTTTGAGGACATAAACAAAAGGGTTTCCCTGCTCCAGGAGCCAACGAAGCTGATAACTGAGCGCATAATGAGGGAGCTGCAGGGAACCGAGAGGTTCTACATGTTCACAAAGCCGTATGTGAAGAGAGAGGAGAGGTACAGCAGATAATCATCTTATCCTTTCAAGGTGTATGGCGGGCACTATGAGGGTCCTTTCGGTGCTCATGATCCTGACCCTTACGACATAGGCAGCGCCCCTCTTGGCCGTCACGGTTCCGGTCCTTCCCCTGTACCTTGGGTGGGGGATGTTGCCGAAGTTGCCCTTTGGCACTATCGCGACCTTGTCGCCTATTGAGAACTCCTTGATCAGCGTTCCCGTGTTCAGCGTTGAGGGCTTGTGGTGCCTTGCGAGGTGCCTTGTCTTGCCGACCAGCAGGCCCTGCGATCTTTTTGTCATAATTAACCACTAATTGCAGAAGCGATTTAGAATACAACATATTTATACTTTTAGATTTAAGTGATACCTGGATAACATGGCAGCCAAAGCAAGCCCTACTGCAAAAAGGGGCGTGGTACTCAAACCTACATACATCATAGTCAACATTGTGGCCAACACGGCGCTGAACACCGAGCTGGACCTCTACGGGCTGGCGAAGCTCTCCAGAGACGTGGACTACGAGCCGGAGCAGTTCCCAGGCGCAATTTTGAAGGTGCACGACCCAAAGGCCGCGCTTCTCCTCTTCAAGAACGGCAAGATAATCTGCACAGGCGCAAGGACGACCGCTGATGTCAGAAAGGCGATAAACCACGCGATAGACCTGATTAAGAGATACAAGAACGGGGCGCGCGGCAGATAGCCGGAGCAGGCCCGAACGCAAAATCTGCCCGTATAAAAAGCATAAATATCAGTACGCATCCTATAATCGGCAGTGAAAAGATGAGCATGGGAGCCAAGAGGCGTGGCAAGCCGGTGGTGCGGGCCGATATCACGCCTGAAGAGTCGCAGCAGAGAATCTCTGTGATGGACATGAGCTCAGGCATCCTGGCTTTCAGGGCGGATGCGATTACAAATGTGGAGATTAGCGCGAGGGCCTTCCACGAGATGTCAGAGGACCTGTCGGGGCGCAGGGAGAGGCTCGGCTTCCTACTGGGCCATTCCGAGAGGGGCGGGGCGCTCTTTGTCAGATACGTCCATTCTGATATTCCTTTAGTAAACGGGGAGGGCGAGCTTCAGTACTATAGAAAGGATTTCATAAGGGAGCTCAAGCGCTTCAGGAGGGAGGGCTTCGACGCCCAGGCCGACATGCACAACCACCCGCGCGAAGAGGATTATAAGATACCGATAGGGCACTCGGCGCGCGGCCTCCCAGCCCCGTTCCTGCTGAGGCACGGCCTTTTCGATGCTCTTGAATGGGTAGGGGGCCTGAGCAATTACGACAGGAAGGACACAAAAAAGAACCTGCGCAAGATGGAGAAGGCGGGGGTCGCTTACAGGAGAAGTTTTACGGGGGTGCTGACCGCCTTCCATGTGAAGCACATCGAAGCGCCGGTCAAGCTGCTCGGCATCTGGGAGTGCAGCTCGCTCGATGAGCCTGTTGGCATATGTGTAACAGAGAGGGGCGAGTAGCCGAAGGAGCCGAATTGAAAAGCATAAATATCATGATGAATTCATAGTTGCCGTGGGGCAATGAACAATGTAACTTTTGTGGTCCCGAGGCCGCGGTCTGCAGAAGAGCTGTACAAGCCATATTTTGCCGATGAGCAGGGCACCGCCAGGACCGTGAGGCAGGTATTGAGAAATCCAATGATAACAGAGGGAGGCGTAGGGGTGCGGATTTTTGAGCTCGAGCCGGTCGGGGGGAATGGCCATTTCAGGCCCGTCAGCATGCCCGTTTTGGCTATGGAATGCATCAAAATATCAAGAGTACTGAGGGTTCTGGAGGTGAAGAGCGCCACAGAAAAACTGGAGCAGTGCAGGCCCATGAGCGCAGGCGAAATTGCGGCCTGCCTGCCTGCTGTGATGGACGCGTTGAAGGTCATGGGCGACATACTCTATGGCGCGGCGAAGAGGGATGGAAGCGGCATTCTAGAGAGACTGTAGCCCTTTACATCAAATAAATGCTCCTGATAGTAGCCTTTAAATATGTTTTGTGGTCAATAAGTTACATTTCGCTGTTGGGTATAAATTGAGATTGTTTCACAACTGATACGTATTCTGCAACAACCCTATTCTCATCCACCCGTGGCGTATGCATTGCATACGCCCGACCTTTAACCCCTGAGCACGAGCTTTGTAAGGCCTATTTAACATAATTAGCTGGGCCAGCGCTTCGCCTTATCTGGAGCTTTAAACTCCTTGAAGAACTTGAATAACGCATCCCTTCTTTTGTTAGGAGTTGCAGGACCCTCTGCCAATTTGATAAATATGTCAGCATATTTCAAGAACTTGTCGAAGGGGACTTTGTTACCATACTTCTTTGTCCATTCTAACCTGTCTTTCAAGGATCCAACATCCCTATCGTGGTAGCTTCCAAGGTAGTACTCAACAAATATCGCAAGGCCCTCGTTATACTTCCATCTGTCTTCACCAGTATCATAAAAACCTAATTTATTGTAGCTAAGCAGTGTGTGGGCCCATTCGTGGAATATTATTTCATTCTTTTGCACACTATCAAAACCTGACCTCTCGACTAAAGGCCCATATCCCGCAGTGTTAAACTTGAAACCTTTTGTTAATTTTTCAAACATGCGCATGTGTTCTGTGTCTTTTAGCAAGCTTTCATATTGCAGGATGCTTCTTTTGTTGACAACAGTCCCTTTGGTGCCCTCTTTTATCTCCTCGGAATGTAGGAATTTAGTTAAATTGTTAGCCCTCTGCTTTGCGTTTTTGCCGAACTTATCGTATCTGGGGTTCATGCAAAGGTAACTAATTATGTTTACTCCCCTTTTTGTTAGGAAGTTGACTACGAATATTTTGGGGTTGAACTCTAGACCAAGCCCGTCTGCCTTTTGTTTAATTTTTTCTAATATAAGTTTTTGGTCTTTCATCTTGATCATCATTTTTGCGCAAAAACTAGATATGTAGTGTGCCAGACCCCTTTTGTCGATGGCCTTACGCCCTGCTCCCTTACGAGGATATCCCTAACTATCGTTTCCAAGGTTAGTATGTCCTTGAACTCCAGCTTGTTTAGAGTCTCTACAAACTTCTTTACCTGCTCGAAGTGTGGTAGATATCCAACAACACATCCTCCCTCCTTGAGGGCCTTGTATGCATTCTTTAGCGCCTTATCCGAGTTCGGCATGTCTAGCGTGACAAGGTCCACCTCCTTCTCGTCTATCTTCTTTGTAACGTCCCCGTTCTTGAAAACAAGGTTGTCAAGCTTCTCTATCTCCCTGTTCCTCTCCGCGATCTTTATGAAATCTTCTCTTGTGTCGTAACTTGTCACCTTTTTTGCAACCTTTGCAAGGGAAACGGCAAGCCATCCGCTTCCTGTTCCTGCATCAACGCAGACGCTATTCTTGTTTACCCCAGAGTAAGCGATAGTTATCCCTATGTCCTTTGGGAGGACCACCTGCGGCCCTCTCTTTAGCCTCTTGTAATGTGATGGCACTAGCGGGTCATTCAAATCCTTCATCTGCAGTCACCCTCTTTTTCCTTTTCTTTGGCACAACCTTCTTCACAGCCTTTACCTTTGTCCTCTTTTCCTTCTTGGGTTTCTGAGCTGTATTTTCTTTCTCAGGCTTCTGAACCTCAACTACGCTCTTCACAACCTTGCTCGCCTGGGCAAACGGCTCCCAATCCTTCTTTGTCACGCATGTAGGGTCAAGGTCCATCTCAAAGGGCCTTCTCCCCTTCCTGATGACCTTTATTATGGGAGTGTGGCAGTGCTCGCAGGTCTTTCCTGTAGGAAGTATGAGCGCGCCTTGTGGCACGGAGTATGTGTTTGTGCATTTCGGGTAGTTCGCGCACGCTATGAAGTTCTTCCCCACCCTTGACTTTCTTATTACAAGGTTTCCTCCGTCCTTTGGGCACTTTCCAATTATCTCGGTTTCGTATTGCGCCTTTCTCATCGCAACCGCTATCTGCTCCTTGTGCGCATCGAACGTCTTCAGCGCCTCTATCAGCATATCCTTTCCTTCCTGAAGCACCTCCTCCTCCGTTTTCTTGTGCTTTGTTATGTTTTCCATGTCCTCCTCAAGGGTTCTTGTCGTCGATTCGTCAACAATCATCTTGCAGTTCTTTTCCAGAGCATCGTAGACGCTCATCCCGAACTTCGTGACCTTTATGCTTGTCCCTTCTATGTAATTTCTCTTGAACAGTGTGTCTATTATCGAGGCCCTTGTTGCCTTTGTGCCGAGGTTCATCTTCTCTAGCTCGTATATGAGAGTGGCCTTTGAGTACCTCTTTGGCGGTTGCGTCTGCATCTCCTTCATGTCGACCTTAGATGCAGGTACTCTAGCCCCTTTCTGGAATGTGGGCAGCTCCTTCTCCTCCAATTGGGTGTAATCGTAGAATTCCAGCCACCCCTTGTCGGTTATCTTTGCGCCGTTTGCGGAGTACTTCTCGCCGTTGAAATCAGCAACAACACGCAGCCTCGCAACCGTCGCAGCGTCAGCGAAGCAGCCGAGGAACCTCTTTGTTATGATGTCGTATATCCTTGCCTCCTCTTCATTCATTCCCACAGGAAGCACGCCTGTCGGGTATATTGCTGGGTGTGCCTCATCGGTCTTTGCACCCTCCTTTGGCACGAACCTCTTTCCTTTTATCAGGATCTTCGCAAGCTTTTCGTAAGTCGGGTTCTTTGATATGTCAGATATCACTCTTTGAAGGCCGAGCGTTGGTGGCAATTTCTGTGACGACGTTCTGGGATATGAGATGTAAGACTTTTCGTAGAGCGACTGCGCTATTGCAAGCGTCCTTGAGGGGTCTATGCGCAGCGCCCTGCTTGCCTCGACCTGCAATGATGTGAGATCGAATGGCGGATACGGGTTGACCTTCCTTTCAGTCGCGTCCACGCTTTCTATCATTCCCTTTGATGACGACTGCTTTGTCTTTTCGTAAGATGACCTTGCTGCCTCCTTGTCGAATATGTCGCCCTTCAGGTTCGAGAACTCCACCTCGTTTATTATCGCGGTTATCCTCCAGAAGGGCTTTGGCACGAACTTCTCTATGCTTATCTCGTGCTTTGCGAGCATCGCAAGCGTCGGTCCCTGCACCCTTCCGATGCTTAAAGACTTTCCGCCGAATGTCCTTCCCGTGAGCGCCTGCGTGAGCGCCCTGCTCAGGTTTATGCCCCAGAGCCAGTCGAGCATGTGTCTCACTTCACCAGCATAGAAGTTGTCCATGTCAAGACTGGTGAGGTGCTTGTAAGCGTCAAGGAGGTCCTCTGTTGTCGTTGTGGAGAACTTCATCCTCTTTGCATCTTCCTTGAGCTGCCCTTTGTGGAGGAAGCGTATTATGTTTGTACCTATTACAGTTCCTTCGATATCATAGTCGCACGCGTTTATGAACCTGCTGCACTTCTTTCCTATAGCTACAAGAGCGTCAAGATACTTCTTGGTGTATTCGGAAAAGCTGCTCACCGCATGGGATGGCGCCCACTCCACCTCCAGAACAGGATAACCCCTTGTGCTGTCCTTCTGCTTTATCGTGAATAGGTGGCCCACCGCTGGTGCGATGTAGAGCACGTCCGCTCCGTTCTTTATCTCAAAATAGCTCACTCTTTCTGTGGTGTGCTTCTGCTCCTGCTTGCCGTTTCCCAGGGCCATGGCAAGGCGAAGCGCAACGCTGGGTTTCTCTGCTATTATTAGCGTGTTCACTTACAGCACCGTTATCTCTTCCTTTTCCTGCTGCTTCTGCGCCTTCTTGTCGGCGTATTTCTCATCCTGGAAGGGCCGCCTGGCCGTTCCATCTTGGAGATCACCCACGCGTTTAGGAAGCCTGTTACAAATGCGATGATTACTACGATGTAGAAGATGGCGCTTCCGCCATACTTTATAAAGACGATTATTGCAATTATAAAGAGAACTACCGTGAGGCCCGATAGTATAAATGCGAGCGCCTCAGGTTTGTCTACAGGCATAAAAACCATTTGTGAGTTTTATGGATATCTACCTAATCATATTTATAACCCTTATTGCCGCCCTGATAGCCTCGTTCTCGCAGACGCTCTACAAGAGGGGCATGACAAAAAGGCTCGATTCGATAAAGGAAATAGTCTTCATGTTCAAAAAGAAACCGATACTCGTAGGCTTCTTCGGCTACCTTGTGAGCCTGGCGGTCTACCTCTTTGCTCTGTCCAAGGCCCCACTTTCAGTGGTATACCCGACATTCGCAAGCACCTTCATATTCATAACTATCCTTTCCGCGGTCGTGCTGAAGGAGAAGATAAACACCATAAGGATTGCCGGAATGGCTGTTATATTCATAGGCATAGTGGTTGTCGCGCTCTCTCTGTGATTATATGAAAAACGAGAAGACAAGGAATGCATTCTTTCTTGTAGGATCTACGCTGCTCGGAGCGCTCGGCCAGCTCTTCTTCAAGTACTCCTTTACCAGCAACCTGTTTGTCGAATGGCTTGCCGTTGGCATCCTGGTCTATGGCTTCTCTACGGTGATCTACTTCTATGTCCTGAGCAGGGTGCACCTCTCGTGGGCCTATGGGATAGGAGGCCTGAGCTACATCTTCGCCACATTCCTGGCTTACTTCGTTCTGGCCGAGAGCATTCCGCCGCTGAGATGGGCAGGTGTAGTGATAATCACCATAGGAGTAGTGCTGATTGGGCTGAGCTGACTATGAGAGTATCTCGATCTTCCTGAACTCAACCTTGCTTATCGGGGTTATGTGCGATACCTTTCCGGCTATTTCAGACTGGAGCCTCCCCTCTATCACCGCCGCGGCTACCGCGTCGGAGCTGTTCTCCTTTGCGAACTCCTTTATGAAGTCTGTCATCTCCTTCCTTATTCCTTTTAATCGTGCGTTCGTCACCCTCGACCTTGTGACGCATATCGCCTTGAGCACCATCTTCTCGTTGTTCTTCGCCATTATCGGAACAACAGCGGATGCAACGCTCCTGTACCTTCTCACAAGCGAGCGTATGTAGCTGTACGGCTGCTCAATCATTATCAGCTTTGTATGGACCACATCGCCGTTTACATCAGTAACCCTCACAACAACGTTGCTGAAGGAGTTCTGGGGGTTGTGGGTCAGCTGCTCCATGCTCACCCTAAGCTTCCTGTTCATCACCTGCTTCTCGTCGTTGGCGGGCATCTCGCAGATCTTCTCCTCGTTGAAAGACTTCGGAGCGTGCACCGTAAACCAGCGCTTCATCTTCCACTTGTCTACGGTCTTTTGCAATGCCATGATTACGCCCTGCCCTTGATCAGAAGCTCAGCCTCTTTCGGATCGTACCTCCAGCCCTTCGGAAGCCTATTCTCTCTAATGTAATATTTTGTAAGGCGCCAGATCTTCGACTCCACCCTTCCGAGCCTCACCCTTGCGTGTACGTCCTTTGTATTCACCGCCATGTGGGCGCGCATCCCCACCGCCTTCTTCATCAGCTGCAGCATGTCTGACGGAACCTGGCCGGCTAGGCCCTTTTCCTGAAGAATGGTAAGCATTCTCTTTCCAGTGGCATGTCTTAGGTACAGGACCTTGTGCTCCCTCTTCAGCCTCTCCCCTATGAGCGCCGGGTCCATGCCCTGCTTTGCATAACCTTCTATAATGTCAGCTATCTTCTCATTGGAGAGCCCGCTCTCGTTCGTGGCGTTGGCTATGAGCGGCTTCTTCGAGGCCGACTTCCCCTTCTTCTTTGTGTGCATTCTTGCCATTAAGACACTCTATTTAGATCCCCACAGATGCAGAGAACTCCTTTCCTTTATTCACGTGTATGCTGCGCGCCTTGAGGATAAGCTTGAGCTCATCTTGAGATGCTACCACAGCATTGTAGTATTCTTCAGGAACATTTATATTTATTGATGTTATCTCCTTGTTGAGGGCGAGCCTGTTCCTGGCCTTTTCCTTCCTTACCTCAGCAATTATGTTGTTCAGGAGGGCGCCAGTTCCTTCGATATCGGCATCCACAACTGAGCTAGAGAAGATGAGCCCGTTTATCACATAGTCGGACTTGCCCTTCCTTTCCTTGTACTCCGGGAATGCCCCATCGAATACGCTGCCCTTGTTGAACATCTGGTTCACCTCCTCGCATGTGAATGGGATTACCGGAGCGAAGAGCTTGAGCGAGCTGTCCAAAACGTATTTGAGGGTGAAGAGCGCGGCATTCTTGCTTTTCTCCATCTTTTTTTCTTCAGAATATACCCTGTGCTTGACGTTCTCTATGTAGTAATCGGCAAATTCGTGCCAGTAGAAGTTGGTGGCCTTGCCCATCGCATCGTAGAATGCGAATGATTCATAGGCTTCGGTAACCTCCTTGATTACAGAATTGAGCCTGTTCAATATCCATATGTCAAAAACGTTGAGGTCCTTTTGCGGTTCTTTTGCAGAAACCTTCCCCTTTCCTATTGCAGCGGTTACGAACTTTGCGGTGTTGTAGAGCTTTGTGAGGAAACTCTTCGCATAGTCTATGTCGTTGTACGAGAATGGCCTGTCCTTTCCTATAGCACCGCCAATCGCTGCCCAGAGCCTCAGCGCATCAGAAGAATAGCCCTTTGCGATTATCTCGTCTGGGGATATGACATTGCCCCAGCTCCTGTGCATCATCCTTCCATCCGGAGCAAGTATCAGGCCGTGTACGAGGGCATCCTCCCAGGCCTTTTCCCCGGTGAGCGCCCATATTCTGAAGATCGTGTAGAAGCCCCATGTCCTAATTATGTCGGTCCCCTGGAAGCGCAGCGTGTTTGGAAGGAACCTTTTATAGTCCTTTTTCTCGGGCCATCCTCCAATCACCAATGGAGTAATCGACGAATCGATCCAAACATCGCACGTTGCGCTCTCTCCTATAAGCTTACCGCCGCACTTCGGGCACTTGCCCATAGGAGGGTTGTCTTTTGTCGGGTTGACCGGTAGCTTCTTTGCATCAGCACCGACGATCTCACCGCATTTTTCGCAATACCAAAATGGCAAGGGGGTTCCGAATATCCTGTTTCTCGATATCGCCCAATCCCAGTCCAGGCCATCAGCCCAATCGTAGAGCCTCTGCCTTGTGAACTCTGGGGTCCATTTCACCTCGCTCGCTATCTCGCGTATCTTCTTGGTGTATTCCCTTAGCCTTATGAACCACTGCATTGATGATATGAACTCTATCTTTGTATCGCACCTGTCATGGACTCTGACAGTATGGCTCAGCTCATCGCGCTTTTCGAGCGCTCCTGATTCATCAAGTAATTTAAGCACCTCCTCTCTAGCCTGCTTGATGCCCATCCCGTCAAATTTTCCAGAGTTTATTATTCTCCCCTTCTCATCGATGGCATCTATTGCCTTGAGCTGGTGCTTGAAAGAGAATTCGACGTCCTGTTTGTCTCCGAATGTGCAGATCATCTCCGCGCCTGTGCCGAACTCCATCTCAACGCTATCATCGCCAATTATCTCAACGCTGGCCCCTGTTATTGGCACCTTTGCCTTCTTTCCTATGATCTTTGCGTATCTCTTATCCTGGGGGTTTACCGCTATTGCAACGCACGCATGAAGCAGCTCTGGCCTTGTCGTAGCGATTAGCAGTTCCTTGCCCTTTGCCGGAGCGCCGAATTTTATGTAGTTTATCCGGGTTTTTTCCTCCCTTTCGTTTATTTCTGCGTGCGCTATCGCAGTTCCGCAGTTCCAGCAGAACTCAACAGGGTGTCTCTCCCTGTAAACAAAGCCTTTTTCAAGCATGATCAAAAGCGAAAGCTGCACCTTTGCCCAATATTCCGGGCTTGCGGTTCTGTATTCGTATCTATCATCGAATATGAAACCAAGGTTGCGCATCTGCTCCTTCATCTTTTTGGCATTCTGGTTTGAGAGATCAACGCACTTTTGGTAGAATTCGTCGCGCGGCAGGTTCCTTCCAAACTGCTTCTCTACGGCCTTCTCTGTGGGAAAGCCCTGCATGTCCCACCCCTGCGGAAAGAGAACGTTGAACCCCCGCATCTTCTTGTACCTGGCGATTACGTCCATCAAAGAGTAAAGAACTGTGCCCATCGACATGCTTCCGCTGGTAAATGGGGGCGGCGAGTCTATAGAATAGAGAGGCTTCTTCTGGTCCTTCTCATCAAATAAGAAGGTTTTGTGCTCCTTCCAGTAGCTCTGCCACTTCTCGTAAAGGTCGTTCGTGTAGATATCGGTTGGCATAAGCTATCAGCACACCAGCTATTGCTGGTAGTAAAAGACAATCAAAAGCTAAAAGTCTTAGGATACTATCTCTCCGATCGCGAACCTCGCCTTGACATCGGTTATCCTGACCTTTATCTTGTCGCCCTCCTTGGCGCCCTTGATAAAGATGACAAAGCCGTCCTTCTTGGCTATTCCGTCGCCCTTTGAGGCAACAGCCTCCACCGCAACGTCAACCTCGTCGCCCACCTTCACGGGCTTCGGCAGGAAGTAGTTGGGCTTTATCCCCATCTCTCCCCTTCTTTCTCTCCTCTCTCCTCTTTCCTCTCCTCCCTCATTTCCAAATTCGTCTTCCATTGTATCTTTCCCATACGCAGAATTCGCGTCTTCCGCTTACTCCGTATATTTAGTAGATTATTGAATGTTCCTTTAAAAGACTTTGCGTTTATAGAGAGTTTTTGAGCGATTCCATCGTCCTAAAGAGGTAATCCGGCCTAGAGTCCTTCAATTTCTGGTAGCTGTCAAAGCCGTTCGCTATCGCGCACGAGTGCACCCCGCAGTACTTCGCTGTGTCCACATCGTTCGCCATGTCACCGATGTATATCGTCCTCTCCTTTGAGGCGTGCAGGGCCTTCACTATCACCTCCAGGCCTAGCGGGTTGGGCTTGAGCGCGTTGAGATCCTGCGCGCTCACTATTGCAGTGAAGTAGTCCTCTATCCCCAAGTATGCGAGCTCCCGCAATACCCTCCATGCGGCGCCGTTTGTGAAGAGCGCCACCTTCTTCCTCTTTTGCTTTAGTATCTGGAGCACCTCCCTCGAATCGTTTTGGAGCCTCGGCTTCATCAGATAGAGAGAGAGGTCTGCGAGGAAGGCGACGCCCTCCTTCGCCTCCGTGATCCTTATCTTGCGCCTTATCGATTTGTTCCTGAAGGAGCCTGGGTTTTTCTCTATCATCTCCATGCTCTTCCTCTTCCTGTACGCCCATTGGGGGTTCAGCCTCTCGTTCAGCTTCCTTAGCAGCTTTACGGTAGTGAGCGTCGCGTCCCAGTCAAATACAAAGGTGTCAAACCTGCCCGACAGCCTCTCATTTGGGCTCATTGCCATACGACCTCTATGCTCGGCTTTCCGGGCATCGCCCTGGAAGCCCTCTGAGACTTTGATTGCGACTCCATTTCAACAACGATGTCAGCGCCAACCCTCTTCGACAGGTAGCCTTTCGACTGGCCGAGCGCGGCAAACATGGTGGCGGCCTTCACCGGCTCTATCCTCTCCAGCGTCATCACCTTGCTTGCGAACTGCGAGAGGAACTTCGACACCTTTTCCCTATCGGGCTGCGGCGCGGAGGAGATCGCCGCCGAGAGGTTCTTCTTTTCGGCAAGCGCGTTGTAAGAGTCGGTCTTCCAGTCGTCAGCCACTATTATCTTTATGTGCTTCGGCTTCTTCCCTTTGTTGTCGGGGGCCTTTGAGGTGAGCTCCATCACCTTTCCTATGTCCTCAGTGGTCTTCCTTATCGTCTCCTCGACCGCCTCCACCTCGCTGTTGACCATGCTCTTGTCGGCAACGGGCCAGGCCTCCCTCACTACGAGAGAGCTCTTGCCCAGCGCGTGCCAGAACTCCTCTGCAACGTGCGGCATTATTGGCGATATCATAAGAGTAAGCTTCTCGAGGAACTCCCTTACGACAAGGCCGTTGCGCCCTCCCCTCTCGTTGTACCACCTCAGCTCTGCGATAGAGTTGTAGAATATGTCGTTGTAGGCGCTCCTGAAGGCTATCAGGTCCATTGCGACCGTTGATCCGATTATCTTTGAGTTCAGCCTCGAGTACAGCCAGTAGTCGATGTGCTCGAGCTCCACGCTCTCCATCTCCTCGAGCTCCTGTATGGCATCGAGTATAAGCTCGTTCTTCTGCTTGACGCTCACTATTGTCGACTCCTCGAAGTTCGTCTCGCTGTCGAGGTCTGCGGTCGCGATGCTTGAGAATCTTACCGGGTCAGAGCCGTACTTGGCTATGACCGTCCTTACCGGCATGGTGTTGCCTATGCTCTTTGACATCTTCTGCCCCTCGTAGAGGAGGAGGCCGTTTGGCACCACCTGCTTCGGGTAGTTTTTCTTGTCAAACAGCGCGATGTGGTTGAAGATGTACATTATGAAGTGGTTGTTTAGGAGGTCGGTGCCTGAGTGGTTGGAGGTGTTCTTGTACCAGTACTCGAACGACTCCTTGCACTTCTGTATTATCGCCCTGTCGATCTTGGTGGATGCGGAAACGGAGTCGGCATTTCCCTTTGAGTTGATTATGTAATCGAAGAACTCTGGCTTGAGCTGCGACGGGCCGACCTTGTTGTCGTTGAGGATGTTTACGAAGGTGTAGAACGCCATGTATATTGTAGAGTCGGAGAGCGACTCTATCATGTGGGAGGGGTTGAATGGGAAGGGGGTACCCAGCCCCTGGGCGCGCTCCGTCGCCCTCAGGTCCAGCCACTCTATCAGGTACTCGAAGGTGGGCCTGAGCTTCTCCGGCAGCACCCTTATGTTGGGGAGCGCGCTTGCAACCTCTCCCTTCCACTCCCTGTTGCCGTAATTTATGAACCACTGGTCGGAAACGACCTTGACTATGACCCGTGTCCCGCACCTGCATATTACCGGCTCCTCGTTAGCAAGGGTGTACATCACAAAGGCGTTTCCATCCTTTACCATGTCCTTATGCAGGGATGTGCGCGCCTCGGCCTCCGGCCGGCCGGCGTATTTCCCCTCAAGCATCACGCCGTTGTGCGACTCCTCCTTGTAGATCGCCTTTGTGGCTATCTCGATTATGTCATCAAGCGCATCGGGGCCAGCGCCGAGCATCTCGAGGTGCGCCAGCGCCGGCATGTCTGGGTGCGCTACCTTGTCGCCCTTCTGCCTCTTTACTTCTATGACCCTCTTGTATGGAAGGGGAGCGACAGGATAACCGCCAGTCTTCAGCCTCTCCAGCGCGACATAATCGAATGGCGCGTGGGCGGGGACGCTCATCACCACGCCGGTCCCCACGTCTGGCTTTACAAAAAAGCCGGGGAGCACTGGAACCTCCTCGTTTGTCACCGGGTTTAGCGCCCTCTTTTGGAGCAGCTCCCTGCCCTGAGCCTCGCCCTTTATTGATATTCCGAACTGGTTTGACAGCGCTGCGGCCGCCTCCCTTGCGATGTAGTACTTCGCGCCGTTTATCTCGGCTATAACGTACGTCGCATCCTCATTCACGAAAATGTTTGTCACCCCGTATATGGTTTCCGGCCTGTACGTTGCGCAGGCGAAGAAAATGTCAGAAGATGTGTCCTTGAACTTGGCAGCCAGCACCTCCTCTATTTTTGGCTGCACGTCGCCCTTCGTGTCGTGGTTCCCCACGGCGCTCTTCTCGTTTGTGCACCACCCAACAGGGTGCGTCCCCTGCGTCAGGAGGCCCTTCTCCTTTAACTTGAAGAACTGCCATTCGACGAGCTTGCTGAAGTGCTTTTCCACGGTGTTGAACCTCCTCCTCCAATCTATGCCGAGGCCGACCTCGTTGAACGCGAGAACATACTCTTCTGTGAAGTAGTTCGCCAGGTAGAGCGGGTCGCCCATCTTCTCTATCTCCTGGCTTGGAACCTGGTATATCTTGCTGAAGTCCTCGATCAGCTCCGGGTCCTTCTTGGCCAGCCTCTTTGCCATTCCGAGTATCGGTATGCCGGAGTAGTGGAAGCCGGTGGGCAGCAGCACGTTGTAGCCCTTCATGCGCATGTACCTTGCATAAGAGTCGGTCAGGCTGTATGTTTTCATGTGGCCGGTGTGCGGCGGCGAGTTGACATACGGGAATGCAAATGTGACCAGCAGCCCCTCCCTTTCGTTCGGCTCCGGCTCGTAGACCTTCGCTTCGCTCCAGGCCTTCTGCCACCTCGCCTCCATCTCCTTGTAGTCAATCATTTGGTCATCTGGCTTTTGAGCATATGATGTTTACTAATACACTAATAAAGTTTTATGCTTGTAATTTTGCTGATAGGTAAGATTCATATATGCCTGCTATGAAAATAGAATAAGGTGTTGGGGCAAATGCAGCTTTTGGTCTTGAGGATCGTCAGCCTTGTCGCAATTGCGCTAGTATACATGATATTTGACCTCTTTAACAAGAGGAATGTGCCGAGCCTCTTCGCATACGGGACTATAGCGTACGGCCTTCTGCTAACCATCCTTTACTTTAGCATTGGAACAATAGCACTGAGCCTTGCCATAGCCGGCATAGTCTTTGGGATAGGCTACTTGGTCTACAGGTTTGGGATGCTCGGAGCGGGCGACGTGTTTGAGCTTGCTGCGCTCTCCCTCATACTCCCCTTCCAGGCGATTCCGATAATAGGAAATACGCCGCAGTTCGGCGTTCCGTTTGTCTTGTCGGTCTTCATGGGAAGCGGCATAATCGCCATGATCGCCGTCCCACTCTACTACATACCGAGGGCGAGCAAGATGCACATCCCGATACTTAAGGAGATAGGGCAGGACGAGGTCGTGAAGGCGGTGCTCGTTGGGGGCGGCTACTTCATCTTCTCGGTCTTCCTGATACTCAGCCTCGGTACCGGACCGTATGGCGCCGCGACCCTTGCGGTCATGATGATAGGGTCTATAACCATAGTGCTCTTCGAGAAGCCGATAACCCGCTCCATGGTCAAGAAGGTAGGGGTTGTCGAGTTTGAAGAGGGGGACATAATCGCGCTCAACCTGATGTCAAGGAGCTCGGTGAACAACTTCAGGAGAAAGCTCAAGTATTTTGACAGGCTTGTAACGAGCAACCTGATAACAGAGATGAAAAAGAAGAAGATACGCGATAAGGTCCCGGTCTACAAGCAGGCGATACCGTTCGCGGCTCCGATCTTCATCGCAACCGTGCTCTCAATACTGATAGGAAACATAATCTTCATGCTCCTTCCGTTGTAGCCGTCAGTTGAAGACCCAGACCGCTATTGAGATGGGCTGGTGCTTTCCGGAGTCGGTGAAGTTGGCGGTGTACGTGCCTGATGATGAGAAGATGCAGTTTGCCGCCCAGACGTTGTAGCCCCCGGACACTGTGATCTGGTTTGCTATCGTGCATCCTGACGGCAGGCTCACGGTTGCTCCGGAGAACGATGCGCCTGCTGCGCCGAGTATGTACGCCACGTCCCCGGGGTTCAGCACGTTGAAGGTGATGCCCTGGCTTGCAACGCCTGCTTTTCCCTTGCTCTGGAAGCTCTCCAGGCTTGATGCGGGCAGGGTTGTGGCCAATCCGACAATTCCTGCGCTTCCCGTTTGGCTATAAGAAAAGGACAGCTGGTCGGTGAGGGAGTTGCCAACTGCTGAGGTGTTAAGCCCCACATAGGTGCTGACCGCGTGCACGGTGAATGTTTCGCTTTCGAGCTGGCTTGCCGGGGTATAGGTTGTGTATGAAACCGTTGGGGCCGTGGTGGAGGTTGCCTGCACCGACCCGCCCACTGCAAAGAAGAAGCTGTTGTATGACGAGCTGCCGACCGTAAGGCTGTTGGTGGTTGCGAGGGAATACGATGCGCTTGCGACTACGAAAGAGTACGGCAGTGATACGGGGGTGTTCTCAACCTTAAGCACCTGGCTGGATGTCAGCTTGTTGGTCATGTCGTTTCCGAAATAGGTGAAGCTGCCCGCGGTTGTTCCAGTTATTGTATTGGAGCACGTTGTCGTCCCCTGGCAGAGGTGCGTTCCAAGCGGGAAGTCAACTGCGCACGTGTCAGAGGAGTGGCAGGTGACCGAGACGGTTGCGGTGTTGCCCAGGTATATGACGTTTGGTGTTATCGTTATTGTAGGAGCGTTGGCCGAGAGGACAACGAAGCTGTTGCTCGAGGTGAGCCCGCTCGTGAGGTCGTTCGCGTAGTATGTGTAGCTGCCAGGCGTTGAGACCATGAGCACGTTTGAGCACGTTGCGGTTCCCTCGCACATCTGCGTTCCCAGCGGGTAATCTAGGGCGCAGCTGTCGGAGCCCTGGCATGTCACGATCGCGTTTATGCTGTTTCCGGAGTATATGTAGCTCTGGTTGAATGTTATTTTTGGCGGCAGGGCCGAAGAGCTTACGACCAGGTTCCCGCTGGTTGAGAGGCTGTAGCTGACGTCGTCCGCGTAGAAGGTGTATGTTCCGGCAGATTCTGCAGGGGTTGTGTAGGTGCAGGCGCTCGTGGCGCTGCAGAGGTGCGTTCCGAGCGGCATGTCAACAGCGCAGGTGTCGGCGCCGTAGCACGTGGCACTCACAGTTGCCGCGTTTCCGGCGTATATAGAGCTAGGCGTTATGCTGAGCGCCGGGTATGGTATCGTGGTCGTAGTTGTGGTGCTGGAGGGCGCGGTTGTGCTTGTTACGCTTGTTGTGGTAGAGGTCGTTGTCATGAAAGATATCAATATGTTGGAGCTGCTGCCCAGCGACGTTGCGGTGACGGTGACGCTTGCCAGGGACGGGCTCCTTATGAAGCTCTCGGCTATGCCGGCCGTGCTGGTGGTCGCGTACTGCGGCTTTAGCGACGGTATCTGCGAGCTCTCCGAGAAGTTGACGGGCACGCCCCTCACCGGGCTGCCCGCTATCCCAACGGTTGCGTAGAGGGTTATCGTGTTGTTTATGGGCACGCTCGTTGCGCTCGATGTGAGCACAATGATCACGTTTGTGCTGAAGATCTGCTGCGCGTGCGAGCCGAACTGGCCCACATACGTCTCGGTTATCGGCGATGCGCACGACTCGATGGCTGATACGTTGGCGCCGAACGCGCAGTTTGACGCGTTGAGGTACAGCTTGCCGGAAAGGTAGCGGTTGATCGTTATGTTGTTCGACACCGGCAGCCTGCATATCATATCGCCGCCTGCAGGCACATAGCCGGGTATGCACGCGCTGCCTGTGGTGTTGGTACCGTTTATGTTTGCAAATATGACGGGGCTTTCGATCGGGTACTGCTGCGAGTTTGTGAGAAGGAGTATGAGCTTAGCGTTTCCCGTTGTCAGGTTGATGCCAAGGACGGAGTCCTGGCAGGTTATCGGAGTTGTGAAGCTGCAGGTGTTCGATGCCACGAGATACGGGCCTATCAGGTAGAAGTATATGAAGGTGACCGCAAGCGCGATCAGGAGAACCGCCCAGCCGTATGTTATGAGGTATTCGGTTGCGGCCTGGGCCCTCGGCCCTTTTTTGTGGGTGTTTGGGAGATTGTCGTGAAGATCTTCCATCAAACCAACTATATTAAAGATTGGGATGCAAGTATTTAAGGTTTGGGTGCTCCCGCATGGGAAAGGTCACTGCGTTCTTCAGGTTGACAAGGATCGAGCACAGCATCATGCTTGTTTTTGCCGTGATAGCAGCGGAGCTCATAGCGAAGGGGCTTCCTTCCATTCCGATATTGGCGCTCAGCCTCATCACCCCGATATTCATAAGCATGGCGTCGTTTGCGATAAACGACTACTTTGATGTTGAATCAGACAGGCTGAACAAGAGATTCGAAAGGCCGCTGGTGAGCGGGGAGCTGGGAAAGAGCTCGGCATTGGGCATCTCGGTCGTCTGCCTGCTCATTGGAATTGGGGCGAGCGTCTTCATAAACCTGAACGCGTTCGCGATAGCCCTGATATTCGGGATCCTGGCAGTGCTCTATAGCTACAAGCTGAAGGACATGCTGCTGCTTGGCAACCTGTACATAGGCTTGTCGATGGCGATACCGTTCCTGTTCGGCAACTTTGTCGTCTCGCAAAGCATAAACTACGGCATCCTTGTGATACTTTTCATCAGCTTCCTGAGCGGAACGGCCAGGGAGATCCATGGAATGATCAGAGATTACAAGGGCGATTCAAAGGCGAGGAAGAGCAAGAACCTTGTCGCTTACGTGACAAGGGGCAGAGCGGCGCAGATCGCTTTCATACTGTACCTTGAAGCGGTCATATTGAGCGTCTTCCTCTTCTTCTTCGCACATCCATTCAGGTTCAACATCACCTACATCATTCCGATAGGCATTGCTGACGTTATGCTGATGTACACAGCCGTGGCCTGCCTCTTCAGCGACGATAGAAGGACGTACAAGATGATAAGGAACGTGAGCCTGGCGGCAATGGGCATAGCCATCTTGGGATATCTTCTTGCGCCGCTGCTCAGTATTACAATATAATCAGAAGGCCTCCTGCTTCATCGGCCTTGACTCGACCTTTGCCTCAAACTCATCCATCTTGTGGTTGAACTCCTGGTAGCTCTTTATGTCCCCCCTTATCATGAGGATCTCCCTTGCTAGAAGGAAGTAGAGGAACGCGAGCGACTTCCTGCCGCGGTTGTTCGAAGGTATGATCAGGTCGATGAACTTTGTTGAATTGTCCGTGTCGCTGAGCGCGACTATTGGCATGTTCATCTTGCTCGCCTCGTTGACAGCCTGCTTCTCGTTCCTTGAGTCACTTATAACGATCAGCTTCGGCTCCATGAAGTCCTCCCTGTTTGGGTTTGTGAATATCCCTGGTGTAACACGTCCTTTCATGAACCTTGCGCCTATCAGCTCGGCGAACTTCTCAGCAGCGACTATCGCGTATATCCTAGATGCGGTAACAACAACGTCCTTCGGGCTGTACGCCGCAATCAGGCTGGCGGCGACCCTGACCCTCGTGTCAATCGTCTTGAGGTCTAGAAGGTAGAGGCCGTCGTCCCTCACCTTGTAGACGAACTTCTTCATTCCCGGGCTCCTCATCTTCGTGGCGATGTGGATGCCCGCCTCTAGGTAATCGTTCTGGTTTGCCAATAATTGCTCTTCATCTGACATTTATTCACTGCTCTTTAGCCGTCTAGAGATTGAAAGCTCTAGTGCGCTCTGAGAAAATTCCACATCGTCAGTCGGACCCGCTCTTACAAAGTCGTGATATAATTTACCCCTTACGCTAAATTTTAATGCGAGTGTTTTTCCTAGATCCAATTCTACTGAAAATCCTGATGTACTTGCATCTTCACCGCTAACTAATTTGGCCCTTCTGCCCTCTACTTCTAAATAAGTATGTCCTAATCTGAGTAACTGTCTTGTTTTGGTTTGCGTTCTTTCCATTTAAACACCGGTGGGGCCGCCGAGATTTTCAGTTTCCTTTTGAACTCGGGTCGCTACCACCCCAAGGTAGAAGCCTACCAAGCTAGCAGACGGCCCCCACATTATTCTATAATCGTTCCTTTTATTGCTTGCCATCATTTCTTGCCCATCTTGATTAGTTCGTCTATCAGGTCTACGTTGCTTATGAACATCCTCCTGCAGCAGTACCTCTTTACTCCAAGGTCGTCCAGCACCGCGCCGGCGTCCTCCTTGCCCTTGTTTACGCGTCTGTCGTATTCGTCCCACTTGTCGGCTACCACGGCTCCGCAACTGAAGCATCTTACAGGCATCATCATGTTATCATCTATATGAAGTCTGGAACCTTGCCCTTGCCTTCGGGCCCCTGAATTTCTTCGGCTCCGTCCTTCTATAATCGTCAACGAGCAGTGATCTGTCGTATCTCATGTACTCCTTCCTTATCGTGTCTGTCTCCGAGAATTTTGATATCGCCTTCGCTATCGCGCTCCTTATCGCCTGCGACTGTCCGCTCGACCCCCCTCCCTTCACGTTTATCTCGATCTCGAGCCTGCCGGCGAGCTCCTTTGTTATGCTAGACAGCTTGACGGGCTCCTGGACCGCGTCCTTGTAGACGCTGTGCTCCATCGCGCTGACGTCATGGCCGTTTATCCTTATCCGACCGCTGCCGGCCTTGGCCGATGCGCGCGCTATCGCGCTCTTCCTCCTGCTCTTTACAAGTATGATCTTCTCGGCCTTCTTCGCAACCCTCTTCCTCGGCGCGGCCGCCCTTTTCTGCCTCTGCGCCTTCGGCTGCTCTGCCTGCACTGCGGGCTGCGCAGGCTTCTGCGCCTCAACCATCTGCGTTACGGTTCCTTCCATGATTTCATCTGTTTGCATTGTATCCAAGGAGCTTGGAGAGCTCCCCGATCGTAATATAACCTACATATATGTCTTTGGGATTTTTAGACTCTATCTCTATCGGCTTGATCTTTGCGAATTCGTCCGGCGTGCCTATGTAGACCTTGAGGCGCCTGAATGCCTCCTTTCCGCTCGGCTTCCTGTACGGCAGCATCCCCCTTATTATCCTCTTCACAAGAAGGTCCGACCTTCTAGACCAGTATGGAGAGTGCTCCGGGTTCTCCTTCTCCTTGAGGTTGACCCTTATCTTGTACCTTTCGAGTATGACCTTCTTGCTTCCCGTTATTATCGCCTTCTCCGAGTTGACGACCACGGCGTTGTTGCCTGACAGGACGCTCTTTGCGACTGTGCTTGCGAGCCTGCCAAGTATCTTGTCGGTCGCATCGAACACAATCGTCTTCCCTTCCATCGTATCACTTGAGTATCGTTACCTTCTTCTGCGCTATCATCTCCTTCAACGCAAGTACCTTGCAGCCTGCCATGTGCAGCTGCTCCATCGCGCTCTTTGAGTACTCCAGAGCTGTGATGTTGATTTTGTGGTCCATCGCTCCAACAGAGAGCACCTTTCCGGGTACGATCACGTTGTCGCCTTCCTTAGAGTACTTGTTTATCTTGTAGATGTTTACGCTCACCCTCTTCCTTGCCGGTACGGAGAGCAGCTCGTGCACCCTCATCCAGAGTTTTGTCTTCTTGGAATCGGAGCCCTTGCTAAGAAGATCGAGCCACTCGATCACATCGTTCCTCTCTGCGTGTATCTTCATGCAATCACATATTTGCGGAGGTAGGGATTTGAACCCTAGCACTCCTAAGAGACTGACACCTCAAGCCAGCGCATTTGACCAAGCTCTGCCACCTCCGCTTAACGCTTCTTGTTGGAAGAGAGCTCGTGTAGCTGCTCTTCTATGACCTCGAAAGCCTTATTAATTATTTGCCTTGGCGGCATCTGGCCAAAAGACTCAACGTAAAATTCAAACGTACCTTCAGCGGTCTGGTCGTACGTGACTATGCCAGGCTGGAACTTCGAGTGGTTGTTCCCCTCCCCTATCCTGGCCTTGCCCTCTATCCTGACGTGCTGCTCGTCTCCGAGCTTTATTATTGGAATGTTCTCGTTTGCGACGCAGACGTCCTTGTCTGCGGACTCCAGGCTCTTTGAATAGACGGTCTTGGGGCCTGTCTCGTCGAGCGTGAAGAGGACCTCGTCCTTTTCCGTGTATCCCTTTGACGGGGTTGTTATAGGCACAAGGCCTATCCTGTGCGCTATATATTCATCAAAGATGGCGCTCGAGTTTTCGTAGAAGGTGATCTTGTCTATGGCGAAGGTGGGAACGCTGCTTATCGCTACCCTCCTTATCGCGTTGGCGTACGTGTTTGTCGAATCCTTCAAGACAAACCTGAAAACGTTGCCTTTGTCTTCTAGAATTTCAATTTTCATGTTGCTCACTGAGACTGCAAAACCGATGACAATTAGCTATCAATTATATACGAGAATATTTATAAATGTATGGCAGTCTTGCGAGAATGGCACGCCTTCTATCAATCAAGGTTATAAATTTTGGGTGCGAAGAGCCCTTGTGATGCTTTGACATTTGAGAACCTTTTCTTCAAGGACCTGCACGCGAACGACTTCGCGAAGCAGCAGTATGTGAGGGCCTTCAAGAAGCGCCCCCACCTCTCCAAGATCAAGCTCGACTCGTACTCCAACTGCACGTACCTCAAGGCTGGCGAGGTCTTTGAATCGAAGGCCTACAACGAGCTTGAGAGGAGGTATGTCTCTGCCCTCTCTTTGACATACGACCTATTCGTGAGCATCTATGACGTCAACACGAGGAGCACCGCTGCCGCAAGGTTCGTGAACTTTGACAGGACGGTTCAGCATTACTTTGAGGGCTTTGTAAAGTCGCTAAGGAGGCCGGCACTTGAGGTCAGGGTAATGGGCATGCAGGACAACCAGCAGGTCTCAACGCTCTACGGGCTCGCAGACATGATTGCGCAGCACCGCCTCGAGGTTTTCGAGGTGGACCTCTTCGGGAAGAACACAAGGCACATAGCGATCGACATGGCCACAGGAATGAGCTTCAATGTCCTTGTGGAAGACCGGATATACAAGCCTGGAGAGCTGGAGAACAAGATGACGATGGAGCAGTTCGAGAAGGGGCTCAAGGCCTGATGCGGTTTTTCTTTGACTGCGGAAGGGGCGCCTGCTTAAAGGTGAGATAGAAGCCGTATGCCAGGAAGAGTATCCCTATGAAGTCGGTGAAGGGCAGCACCCACGGCTGCGCGAGGGCCGAGAGCGTGCCGCCGACCGCCGGGATCACCGCCCCGAAGGTTATCATCAGCGCGTATAGTTTCCACGTCCTTATGTAGGTATAGGCCGCCCCGCCTGCAAACGTTACAAGGGCCGGTATGTTTATTATTATTGCAATTATGCCTATCGCCGCTCCGGGAAGCGCCTGCCCTCCGACCACTATCTGCGCAAGCTCCGTTTGATTCACATGAACTACCGCAAGCGCATACGCGAGGGCAACGAGCGCGACTATGTTGAACAACACATAGAGCTTGAATACGAGCCTGTGCCTTGTTATGAGGCCGAGGGTGCCAGCGCCGAGGAATCCTGCGAGCGCCATGGCTGAGAAGAAATAGAGAAGGTACATCCAGACGGGCCATCCCAGCTGCAGGGAGTATGCCTGGGTAAAGGCGGTTATCGCCCAGAAGAGCATGCCTATGCCCCAGAGGAGCTGGTAGGAGCGCCTCTTCATAATGTATTTCTGGAAGAGCACTATGGTGATCGCTGCTGCGATGAAGCCGACTATCAGCTCCAGGATAAATTCGAAGAACTGCTGAATCATGAGGTTTATTCGCTTGCATAAATTTAAAAGCTTTGGTCGCCTTGAGCCGGATAAAAGCTGCTCGTAACATGGTATTTATACTTTGATTCGGTAGTCTATGCGGGTGTGAAAATGGCGGAAAAAATAGGGATGATGTGCTCTTGCGGAATGGAGATGAAGGCACCGAAGGAGCAGGAGGCTGCGCTGATCGCAGCGATAAAGTTCCACGGAAAGACGAGCCACAACATGGACGCGATCAAGGACGATGACGTAAGGAAGATGCTGAAGCCCATGAAGTAAGTTCATCTTTTCCGTTCAGCGCTTCGATTTCTTTCTGGTAGATTCAGATGTAGCCGTGCGTCCGAAGACCCCCCATTGTACATACTCTTCTGGGGCAAAGCGCCTGGCTATTTCGACATGTTTTCTCGCCTCTGCGATTTCGGTATCGGCCCTATCTCTTCTCAACTGTTCCGCTATCTTCGGTATCCCCTCTTTCAAATCTGTCCTTAGCTTTTCGAATAACTTAGCTGCATCATTTTGATGCATGGTGGTTGTCAATGTGGTAAGTTGTTCCAACTGCCTATCGATCAAAATAAGCCTATCGGTTAGGGTCTTTGCCAGTCCGCTGCTCGTTCCGGGTGGAAACAGAGACGGGTCCACCAGGAAAGTTTCTGGGCCACCGTTTGGTTTCCTGCGTAATCCTAGAGCGAGAAGGTTGTCGCTTATAATTTTGCGGCTCACTTTAAGCCTTCTTGCAACATCCTCACCCGAGGGATTAAGAAACGCCTCTAAAACAGCATCCGGAGGTATCACTCTCTGTCTGCCAGGTTTACCCTTTTCTTTATCTTCCGGAAGAATTTCGGTACGCGGTTCTTGCGGGGCTGCAGATCTTGAAGGTAGATTCGCCGGACTCCTTGCCCTTTCGTGGCTTTCTTTTGTTTCTTTTTCCTTTTGTTCTTTTTCTATCTTTTGAATTATCTCCCGTCTTTCAAGTCTCGCAAGTGGTATCTCTTTAGGAACGTCGTGCCTTTCGAGCCACTGCCGCACGTTTTGGGCAGTGCATTCTAATTCCATAGCCATATCCTTTAGTGTATCATATCTGATATAGGCTTTCTTGACCTTAGGCCAGGTCAGACCCACAGCTGCATGATCTCCCGGGTGTCTTTCTTTTTTTGCTTCAACTTCTGCGGCTTTTGCTTTCGTTTCTTTTTTACTCTTAGATGCGCCCTCTACCTGCTCTCTTTCAGGCCTTCTTTCTTCTGCTATTTGGCGCACAACGCTTGCTGGAGGTTCGAAAACGGGAAGTGGTGCCCTACGTGGACGTGATGGAGGCTCTGCATGTGACGCTTCGGGAGTTCGTTCACCAATAAGTGCAGCATATGCATACTGATCTAGGCCTGCTCTTACATTCAGGAAACGCGCATCGGCATTAAGACTCTTATCATAATATTTCTCTTCGTGTATTAGACCGAGATTTTTAGCATTTTCAACCATGCGTGTTGCTCGCTCTTCACTTTTGCCTGAGCTTATAATTTCATTTATTAGTTCTCCCTGTCCTACACGCTGCTGCCTTCTAATGTGGTTATAAACTCGGAGAATTACTTCTGATTCTTCAGGAGTATAACCCGCAATACTTGTCCCTATAAGAGGTGATATTCCTAACGGGTCATTTTCAATACTACTTCTATGACCGTTCATAGGCCGTGCGCTTCCAGACACCACTTATTACCCCCTTGGCATTACTTGTCTGATAGTAATATTTATACCTATCTGGAACCCTTCTAACTTTCAAGAGTTCAGGGCTTTAGGTAAACAGAGAATATGTCTGTGTACTCTGGACCTTCATGAGTAAGCAGACTCCCCTTCAGCTTTATCTCCCTGCATTTGAAGCTTCCGATAGAGTCTTCTGAATGTGCTGCAACAAATCCGTCTATGTATGAAATGTCGCTGGGGCTTGGCCTGTGCACCCTTGCTATTGTCGTGTGGGGGAAGAACTTCCTCTCTTCCAGTTTTATGTGAAGGCCTGAAAGCTCTTCGCTTATCATCCTGTGTATTTTTTCCAAATCCTTGCTTCCGTCGCCCACCCCGGCAAATATCACATTTGGGTTCCTTCTCGAGAAGGTACCTGCCCCGTTGATTGATATCTCAAATTCCTTGTATCTGATTTTTGATAACGCGTCGGATACCTCGCTCACCTCCTGGCCACCCAGATTGCCGAGAAACAGCAATGTGATGTGCATCTGCGACTCGCTTACTGGCCTTGCGGATCCGCACTCCAGCTCTGCCGCAAGCTTTGCAATCTCCTTTTTGACCTTCTCCGGTATCTCCACCGCTATGAAGGCCCTCGTGCCACCCTCCATGCAACCAGTTATACAATTCGCCATGAGAAAGCTTTTTAATCTGATGGCCACAAATGCTATGTGCAGACCAAATATGTGGTAATCCTCGGTTCCCTTCTGAGCGGGTTGGGAAAGGGAGGGGTCACCGCCTCTATATTGAAGATGCTCAGCTTCTACGGCTACAATGCTCTTCCTGTGAAATTCGACGGCTATCTCAACTATGACTGCGGGACGATGAACCCCTACAGGCACGGCGAGGTCTTTGTTCTTGACGACAAAAGCGAGGTCGACATGGATTTCGGAATGTATGAAAGGTTCTCAAATCGCGACCTTAACGGAAACCTTTCGATAACTGGAGGAAAGCTCTTCAGCAGGGTCATTGCGAAGGAGCGCAAGGGAGATTACCTTGGCGAGGACGTTCAGATCATACCGCATCTCACAAACGAGATACTGGAAAGCATAAAGAAGATCTCCAGGAGCGAAAAGCCCGATGTGCTGGTCATAGAGGTTGGAGGAACCGTTGGAGACATTGAAAACAGCTATTTCATAGAGGCGATGCGCCAGCTTGCGTTCAACGAGCAGGTAGTCTTCATAAACCTCACATATGTGCCGAAGATCGATGTTGTCGGTGAGCAGAAAACAAAGCCTGCGCAGATCGGAGTGAGGTCTCTGATGCAGCTGGGAATACAGCCGCGCTTCATAATATGCAGGAGCACAGAGCCGCTAAATGAAAAGGTGAAGGAGAAGCTCGCGCTTTTCGGCAGCGTTAGCAAAGAGCGCATAATAGACGACTCGGACAAGGGCACTGTCTACAACCTTCCCGGCCATTTCATGTCCCAGAATTTCGACAGGATGCTGATAAGCGACCTTGGATTGAATAAAAGAAAGATAAACAAAAACGCGCTCAACAGGTGGAAAGAGGCCGTGAACAAGATATCGGCCCATAAGAAAACGGTAAACATCGGCATGGTTGGGAAGTATACAGACCTCAAGGATTCGTATGTGAGCGTGAAGGAGGCGCTCGTGCATGCGGCAGCGCACAACGGCATCGGAGTGAACATAAAGTGGATAGAGTCTACAGACCTTGACAATGGGGACACCAGCAAGCTTGAAGGGGTAGACGGCATACTTGTGCCTGGAGGCTTCGGTACCAGGGGTACGGAGGGAATGATAAACGCGGCGAAGTTCGCACGCGAGAACAGGGTACCGTATCTGGGCCTCTGCTACGGGATGCAGATGATGGTGATAGATTTTGCAAGGAACGTCTGCGGATTGCAGGGAGCTACATCCCTTGAGATGAACCCGAAGACCAGCCATCCGGTCATAAACTTGATGGAAACTCAGAGAGACATACTAGAAAAGGGAGGGACGATGAGGCTGGGGGCTTGGACCGTAAGGTTGAAGAAGGGTACACAGGCGTACAAGGCATACGGCGGCGGAACCGCAAGCGAGAGGCACAGGCACAGGTACGAGGTTAACAACCGTTACAGAGATGTTCTTGAAAAGAATGGAATGGTGATAAGCGGCACCACGCCCAACGACCATATTGTCGAAATAGTAGAATGGAAAGACTCGTTTGGGATCGGAACCCAGGCCCATCCAGAACTTAAATCAAGACTCGAGAGACCTGCACCCCTCTTCGTCGCATTCCTTGAAAGCGCTAGCGCATGAATATCGACGTGTAGCCGAGCAGCGCCCCGACCACAGCCCCGAGCGCCGGTATGCCGGACATCATTGATCTTATTCTCTTTATGTCATCCCTGTCTATTCCCCTGAGCAGCGAGAGCGCGGCTGGGTAGATCAGTATAAGGGCTATCGCGGCCATTATGAGCAGCGGTATGTAGTTGTTGCCGAAGAGGAAGATGAGAGGTATGACCAGAAAGATGGCCACCGCGTTAGCTGCGAGTATCCTGTAAAGTTTCATGAAATCGAAGCCCAGCTTGAAGAGAGCCGCCCCCCTCCTTATGAACAATACGTTCGTTATCACAGGGGTTATTATGAAGAACAAAACAACGTAGCCTATTCCCTTGAAGAGCGGGATCAGCGCAGCCAGCAGCACCAGCTGCGCCACGCTTATGATTACGTTGTACTTCAGCACGTCCTTCACCTTGTTGGCGCTTATCAGGAGCGTGCTGGCATATCCGCCGGCTATCCCGATCAGGGAGCCGATCGCCATTATGGCAATATAGAGGGGCGCGGCGGCGTAGACGGCGCTGAATGCTACATATGAAAATGGCATCGCAAGCACCGCTATGTAGAGCAGCACTGGCGCAAGCAGTATGAACGAGTAGTATATTGTGTGGTTGTAGAACCTGCTTATCTGCGGCCTCATCTTCTTGCTTGCCAGAGTTGTAGAATACATTGAGAGCAGCGAGACGCTTATCGACCCTGCGACTATGTCTATCAGGGAGTTTATCTTCGATGCGACCCCCAAGTTCCCTATTATCACTGTGGTGGCGAAGGCGCCGAGGACTATGTACGCCAGGTTGCTCACCAGGGTCGAAAGTCCGCTGGACGCTGCGAGCGGCAGCGAGAAGGAGAATATCTTCTTTATCGACGATATTGTCGGCCTCACAAGGATCCTCAGCCTGTTCTTCGTGTATATCAGGTATATCGAATAAAGGAATGCCACCAGGTATCCGACGATCATGCCTATTATCGGGCCTGCGGGGCCGAGCCCCAGTACCACCAACCCGACGCCGATGGACGCCTGCAGCGCTGCCTGTATTGTGTTGATCGCTGCGATGCTTCCGCCCTTGTAGAAGCCGAGCAGCGCAGAGTACGACGCAGAGTAGAGTATTGATGCGAGTATGGTCAGCGACGCCAGCTCCAATATGTGTGTGTAGGAGCTGCTGTGCAGAACATATGACGCGATTATGCCGCTGAACGCGAATGCGAGCCCTGTGAGGACGAGCGCGGCTATTATGCTCACAAAGAACGAGTTTGAGAGGAGGTTCTCCAGCGCCGGCTTGTCCTTGTTGTAGATGTGCTCTGGTATGAACTTGTTTAGCGCCTGGTTTACGCCGAGGTTGCCAACCGCCCCGAAGAACCCTGCAACTGCGATCGCCAGCGTGTATATTCCATATCCTGACGGCCCCAGCAGCCTGGCCACGACTATGAACGACAGCCCCAGGAATATTATAGAGGAGAACTTTCCGATCAGGACGAAGCTGGCCGTGTGGGCGGTCTTCGCCCCGAGCTCGTGGCTCTCGGATTTCAACGACTTGCTTCGCTCCATTGGAACACTTTTAGACAATTATTTGAAGGTTTGGCATATATATGAGTTCTGTTGGCCACGCACAGAGGTGCGGGATTTGTATTGGAGGCAACCGAAAGGGATATAAAGGTTTTTATGCTGTTCGAACCCTAATCTATTGGTGTAATAGGGGGTCTGCTTGGCTGAACGTTTGCTCGTACTTGCAGTCGACATAGACAACGACCTTTATAGAAAGGCGAGGATAGCCGGGCCGGTTCTTGGAAGGGAGGCGATACTCAAGGCCGCGGCGAAGCTTGCAGTCGCCGACCCTCAGGATACAGACGCAAACACGATGTTCGAGGCCGTCAGGAAGGCCGACGAGCTGAAGAAGAAGGGCTACTCGGTGTCTGTGGCAACGGTTACCGGGGCGGAGAAGGAGGGCTACATAGCCGACTCTGCGGTCTCCAGGCAGATAGACGTTGTGATAGACAGGTTCAAGCCGGACGCGTGCGTGCTTGTTACAGATGGCATGAGCGACATGCGGGTCCTTCCAATTCTGAAGACAAGGATAAACGTAAACAGCGTAGACATTGTGAGGATGAAGCAGGCCGCAGAGATAGAGGGCGCCTACTTCACGGTATTCGAGAAGCTCAAGGAGCCCCACTATGCCAAGATCGTATTCGGCATACCTGCGGTGCTCCTTCTCTTCTTCGCGATAAGCTACTACTTCAAGATAGGCTGGCAGATCCCAGCCATACTTGTCGGCATCTATCTGCTCGCCAAGGGCTTCGGTGTTGAGGACGCTCTGGTCAGCTCATTCAAGGGGCTGGGCTTCAGCATAGAGCGGCTGAGCTTCGTCTTCTACGCAAGCTCGATAATATTCTTCGTGCTAAGCCTCGTCATAGGCTACGGCGCATACTCCAGCGCGCTGGCCACGACGAACAACCCAATACTTCTCGTATCATACGGGATAGAGGGATTCCTCCTTCTCTTCCCGGTGAGCCTTGTGCTCTACCTTGTCGGCAGGGTCCTCGACTTCGAGAACAAGCGCATGCGCTACCGCGCGATAACCAACGGGACCTACACTGGATACGGCCTGATTGCCATAGCCCTGGTCTACTTCACAACCGCGTGGCTTATCGGGCAGATCTACTTCTGGCAGTTCCTCCTCTTCAGCACGATCTCCATAGTATTCGGATACCTTGTGGCAAGGCTCAGCACCGCCCTTAGGAGCAGGGCGATAAGGAGGGCGCGCATGAAGGACAAGCAGGTGATAAACGACATAGGCGCATACATCGGCAAGGTTGCGGCTGTCGATTCCAAGAGGGGCATAATGATGGTGAAGACAGACTACGGCAACACCATACGATACGAGATAGATAGGGTGACGAACGTCTCCGACAGGATAATAGTGAAGTAGCTCCTCCTCAAAAGCGCGTTTGACGTCATCAATAAAGAAAGGTTTAAATATGCCCAATTATAATAATAAGAATATCGTCCTCCACGAGCTTATAGGCTTGCGCGTCGAGGTGATAAAGAGCCAGGACAGATCCAGAAAAGGAATAAGGGGGAGCGTGGTCGACGAGACCAAGAACACCCTTGTTGTTGAGACTTCTTCTGGGAAAAAGATTGTGCCGAAGTTGGCATCAACCTTTAAATTTGTTTACGGCAAAGGTAAGTTCACAGTCGAAGGCCGGGAGATAAACTTCAGGCCTTACGAACGCCTCGAGAAGAGTTTTAAATTCTACAAAAAGAGGCGCGCTTGAAGAGAGCACACTTAGGATAAGGATTCGAAGATGATCGTTTGGAATGCAAAGACCCAAAGTGCCCGACACACGGGCAATTGAAGACGCACGGATACCAGATCGAGGGAGTGGTGGTCAGCGACAAGGCGGCCAAGACGGTAATCATAGAGAAGGAGTACACAACATTTTTGAAGAAGTACGAGAGGTCGCTAAGGAACACCTCGAGAATCCCGGCATACAATCCGGAGTGCCTGTCGGCGAAGACCGGGGATACAGTGCTGATTGCAGGTACAAGAAGGCTGAGCAAGACAAAGTCGTTCGTCGTGATTAAGATTTTGAACAGGTCATCCAAATGAAGAGCGTCTCGTCAAAGATATCAAAGTCGCTAATCCCTAGCTCCGTGCTGACATGCGCGGACAACAGCGGCGCAAAGACGCTGATGATAATAAACAAGATAGGAAAGGCTGGGAAGAAGGGGAGGCTCGCGGCGACCGGAATAGGTGACATAGTTATGGCGAGCGTCAAGAGCGGGAGCCCCCAGTACCTGAAGAAGAAGGTGCGCGTCGTGATAATAAGGCAGAAGCAGCCGATGAGGCGCGCCAACGGGATGCGCGTCAGGTTCGAGGACAACGCCGGAATACTTATAACAGAAAGCAACCTGCCGGTAGGCACGGAGGTGAAGGGCGCAATGGCCAGGGAGGTGGTCGAGCGCTACATAAAGCTTGCAGGGATAGCCTCGAGGGTGGTCTGATGCAGAGCAGCAAACCGCGAAGCCAGAGATACTTCAGGTTCAACGCACCCATGCATGTCAGGCAGCACTTCGTCCACGCCCACCTTGACAAGTCACTAAGGGACAAGATGCCGGTCAAGAGGAGGGCGATACAGCTCGTCAAGGGCGACACAGTCAAGGTGATGAGCGGGTCGAAGAGGGGCACGTCCGGCAAGGTAATAAGCGTCAGCCTAAGGACCGGCAAGATACTCATCGATTCGCTGAAGAGGAAGAACGCGAAGGGCAAGGAGCTCAACACCCCGATAAGCAGCTCGAACGTCTACATAACAGATTTGAATTTATCAGACAAGATAAGGGCCGCTGCGCTGAAGATGAAGGCCCAGCCAAAGGAAAAGGAGGAGCAAAAGCCGAAAGCAGAGGCGAAGGCCCCAGAAGAGAAGAAGAGCGAAGTGAAATGATATGGGAAACAAAGGAAACAACCGTCACGTAAAAAGCCTCGCTGCGCCAAAGTACGCGGCAGTCCACAGGAAGGAGCTCGTCTACATGATGAAGCCTGCTGCGGGAAGGCACACGCTGCAGAGCAGCATATCGCTTCTCGCATTCACAAGAAAGGCGGGGATAGCCACAACGGGCAGGGAGGCAATGAGCACGATAAAGAAGAAGGGGATACTGGTCAACGGGAGGCACGTCAGCAAGCCGAAATACCCGATAGGCCTGAACGACGTAGTCGAGGTGGTGCCCGCAAAGTCTTTCTACAAGATCGGGATAGACGAGAGGGGGCACGTCTCGCTGGACAAGCTTGATGGAAGGTCCCACGACGAGAGGCTCTGCAAGATCGTCCAGAAGTACAAGGGAAGGAAGGGCGCGCTGATGATGAGGCTGCATGACGGAACGGTGATGAAGGCCGCGCAAGGCGCAGGGGTAAACGACTCTGTCGTCCTGGACGGCTCAAATTCAGTGAAGAGGGTTGTGAAGCTCAAGGACGGTGGGAGGTGCACGGTTGTCGCTGGGGTGCACACCGGCAGCTCCGGAACCATAAAGCAGGTGAAGGAGGGGACATCGAACGTCAGATCCTCGCTCACGATAGAGCAGGATGGAAAGGAGTTCGATACTCTGGTAAGAAATGTGATGGCGGTTGAGTAAAATGGATTCAAACAAGATGCAGGATGTCATGGTGAGCAAGCTCGTGATAAACATAGGCACCGGCAACGAGGAGAAGCGCGCCGAGCCTGCGAAGCGCCTTCTTGAACTGATAACAGGGAAGAAACCAGCAGAAGAGATATCAAAGAGGAGGGCGCCAGCGTTCAAGATAACAAAAGGTCAGATAATAGGCGCATATGTGACGATAAGAGGTCCGGAGAAGGCGGACCTGCTCAAGAGGCTACTTGACGCGGCCGACAACAAGGTAAAGGAATCTGGCATAACCCCGAACTCGCTGAGCTTCGGGATAAAAGAGTATATAGACATTCGCGGCATAAAGTATGATCCTGCGATAGGAATGCTTGGAATGAACGTGAACGTCGCCTTCAGGAGGAAGGGGGCGCGCGTAATGACAAGGAAGCGCATGGCGTCAAGAATACCGAAGAGGCATTCGATGGTGAGCCGCGAGCTGATAAAGGATTATGTGAAGAAGGAGTTCGGTGCGGAGGTAGTGTGATATTCATGCAGATAAAAATGGAGGACCGTTTCAAGGGAAGGGGCACAAGGAAGTGCAGCGTCTGCGGAAACTCGCGCGCGCTGATCCGCTCCCACAACCTGCATGTCTGCAGGAGGTGCTTCAGGGAGATGGCCACCGGCCTCGGCTTCAAGAAATACGGATGATCACATGGATAGATTTTCGGACGCAATAAACACGATAAAGACGAATGAGAGGATAGGCAAGATGGAGTGCGTGCTGGACTCGACGAAGCTCATCAAGGCGGTTCTCGAGGTAATGAAGAGAGAGTCCTACATAAAGGACTACGAGGAGTACAAGGAGAGGCACGTCAGCAAGCTCAAGGTGCTGCTCTCAAACAAGATAAACGGCATAGGGGTCGTGAAGCCGCGCTACTCGGTGAGCAAGGGCGACATACAGAAATACGAATCAAGGTACATACCGAGCAGGGACTTCGGAATACTGATAATCTCGACTTCAAAGGGCATAATGACAAACAAGCAGGCGAAGGAGATGAATGCGGGCGGAAGGATACTCGCGTACGTGTATTAGTGAGCAGATGATAGAGCTGAAAATACCTGAAGGGATAAGCGTGAACGTAAGCGGGGACGTGGTCTCCGTAAAGGGCAGCCTTGGCGAAAACAAGAGGCGCTTCAACAGCTCCCTTCTTACAGTGAACGTCTCTTCGGGGAAGATAACCATCGCCTCCACGGAGACCAAGGCGCTTGCGAAGAAGGCTGGCATATCGGAGAAGTCGTTTGCAAAGGAGCTGTCCAACGACATGGCCGGCGCGGCAAAGCACTTTGAGATAAAGATGCAGAGCATACACGCCCACTTTCCGCTCACTGCAGAGGTGAAGGGCAACGTCCTGCTCATCAAGAACATGATCGGAGAGAGGGCCGCGAGGGAGGCCGCGATAGTCGGGAGCACAAAGATCGAGATAAAGGGCCAGAACATCAGGGTCTACGGGATATCGCTTGACAATGTATCACAGACGGCTGCCAACATAAGAAAGGCGAGCAAGATAAGGAGAAAGGACGAGAGGATATTCCAAGACGGGATATACTACGCATTGGAGGAATGATGATCATGCAGAAGAAGAGCCATCCAAAATTCAATATTCCAAACTATGGGGCAAAGAGCAGGAAGAGGGTCCCCGAGAGGTGGAGGAAGCAGCGCGGAATAGACAACAAGAAGAGGATAAAGAAGGACTTCATGGGAGCGACCCCTGGAATAGGATACGCCAACCCGAAGAGCCTGCGCCATGTAAGGGCATCTGGAAGGAGGCTTACGGTCGTGCACAACCTGAACGAGCTTAGGGCGATGACCCCGGAAGCGAGAAAGATGTACGATGTGGCGATTGCGCATGATGTCTCAAAGAGGAAGAGGATTGAGATAATAAAGGCGGCCGCAGAGACGGGAGTTCAGATAGTAAACAGGGGAGTCATATGAGCATTCAACTTACAAGAAGGATAGCGGCGAGGCAGCTCCGCAGGGGCGAGAGCAAGGTGAGGATAAAGACCGCATCGGTCGAGGACGCCAAGAAGGCGATGACGACGGACGACGTGCGCGTGATGATAAAGGAGGGGAAGATCTACGCGATACCGGAGAAGCACAACGTCAGCCGGAGGGCGAAGAGCGCGAGGGCAAAGAAGATGAAGGGAAGGAGGAGCGGGTCCGGAAGCAGGCGCGGCACTACAAAGGCGAGGATGAGCGTTGACTACAAGAAGAGGGTGAGGGGGCAGAGGCGCGTCCTCAAGATCTTGAAGAAGGACAAGGTAATTGACAACGAGACATTCAAGAGGTTTTACCTCCTTGTGAAGGGGGGAACATTCGAGAGCAAGGGCTCCCTCATAAGCCACATGAAAGGCAACGGAGTGAAGCTTGAGGAGGAGCAGGAAAAGAAATTGAGGCACGCATGATCATGCACAGGTTCATAAAAGCTAGAAGGAGGAAGGCGGTGACGAACTACAAGAGGAGGATAGCGCTGCTCAAGGGCGGGCTGCCCCGCATTGTGGTCAGGAAGAGCAACAGGAACGTCATAGTGCAGGCAATCTCGTACACGGCCAAGGGGGACTCTGTCATCGCATCGGCAGATTCAAGAGAGCTGAAGAAGCTCGGCTGGCCTGCGCGCGCGAACGTGCCGACTGCGTACCTGACAGGGCTGCTGCTCGCCAAGAAGGGAAAGGGCTCTGTCAAGGGGGAGGCGGTCCTTGACATAGGATTGTACAAGCCAGTCAAGTCATCGGTCATATTCGCTGGCGCCAGGGGCGCGGCTGACGGCGGAATAAAGCTGCTCAACAGCATAGAGGTTGACAGCAAGAGGCTTTCCGGAGGCCACATATCGGAGTATGCGAGGCTCGCGAAGGGGAAGGGCGCCCAGTTCTCCGGCTATGCAAAGGAGAAGGTTGATGTTTCAAAGCTCAGCGACATGTTCGAGAGCGTGAAAAAGAAGATATTGGAGTGATTTGTTGGAAAGACGCAGATACGAGGTTGAAGAGAAGAGGTTCGATCCCAACGCATGGGAGCCGAGGACAGAGATAGGCAAGCGCGTAAAGAGCCGCGAGATAACCTCGATAGAGCAGATCTTCCATGAGGGGAAGCACATAGAAGAGACTGAGATAATAGACATGCTCATACCCGACCTGAAGAACGAGGTCATAGAGATAGCCAGCACGCAGAGGATGACAAAGAACAACAGGAAGATGAAGTTCAGGGTCACAGCGATAGTAGGCGACGGCAAGGGGCACGTCGGAGTCGGCAGCGGGAAGGAGGCTGAGGTCAAGGCAGCCATCGACAGGGCGATAAAGGGAGCGAAGTTCAACATAATTCCGATAATATTCGGGTGCGGATCGTGGCAGTGCCTGTGTGGAACGCCGCACAGCATACCGATAATAGTGAAGGGCAAGTGCGGCAGCGTCGAGGTGATACTGAAGCCCGCGCCAAGGGGCCTGGGGGTGGTGGCGAGCGAGCCTGTCAAGAAGATGCTCGTCCTTGCAGGGGTGAAGGACCTCTGGAGCTTCTCTAGGGGCAGGACGCGCGCAAAGTACAACACCCTCCTTGCGGTATACAGGGCGCTCAGGAGCGAGGCGTCGATAAAGAACGTCGGCCTTATAGAGGCCAAGAGCAATAGGTAAGCCAATGGCCGATCAGCTGGTTAACCCAGGAGAGAGGCTCTCCATGGAGGAGGAGTACGTCCCGTCAACGAACACCTATGTTGAAGACGGGAGCATCTACTCGGCCTCTACAGGAACGGTGATGATAAAGGAGGGCGCGATAGCCGTCGAGCCCATGAAGGAGATAAAGAAGATCGACAGGGGCATGCTCGTGCTCGGCAAGGTAACGGACAACATGAAGAGCGTCGTCTTTGTGGAGATACAGAGAATGACATCCCAGAACAAGGAGTACCTTCCGCTGAAAGACGGAAAGATAATAATGAGGTCAAGGCCGCCGATGGGAAGGGGGCCGATGCGCGGCAGGGGCGGAGAGCGCCCAAGGGAGGAGGATGAAAAGCCCTGCAAGAGCGGCGACATAGTGATCGCAAGGGTGATCGCAGACGAGACCGACATATACGTGCTCGGGCTTGCAAGCCCTGAGGCGGGGGTCATCCACGCATCGTGCAGCGAGTGCGGAGGCCCTCTAGAAGCGAGCGTAAAGCCAAACACGCTCTTCTGCAACTACTGCAAGCGCGACGAGCACAGGAAGCTCAGCATCTACTACGGCAAACCGGAAGAGATAAAAAAATATTTTGATAATAAGATGATTGCATGGAAGTGAAAATATTGAAGAATGAGAGCAAGGAGCTTATCATAGAGTTCGAGTCGCGCGACCTTACGATGCCGGACCTGCTTGCGCACGAGCTGCTCAACGACGGGGACGTCTCGTTTGCAGGGGTTTCGAGGAGCCACCCCGAGACGGGCAAGCCCATCCTCACTGTAAAGACATCGAAGAAGGGCGCATCCGATGCGCTAAGCGGAGCGATAAAGAGGATCAACGAGAACGTAAAGGATATGAAGGGCGCTCTTTCTAAGAAGAAATAGGGATTGATTGAAGAGCGGGGTCAGGATTGCCGCAATCACGACAGGCCCAATATCAAAACGCTCTGATGGAAGGTCGCTGCTTGTCTGCATAATAGGAAACTCAAAGGGTGTGGAGGGGGTCCTCTCTTCTAATGTCGAGGTTGACGGAATCGATTCCACGCAGAAGATAATAGAGATGCTGGATGGATCCAGGTTCATGGAGCAGGTTCGTGTGGTAGCATTCAACGGCATAGCGCTTGCGGGCCTGAACATTGTTGACATAAACAAGGTCTGCAAGAGGCTGCACGTCAAGGCCGTGGTGATAACGCGCCACAAGCCGCGCATCTCTCTTCTTGAGAGATCGATAAGGTCATTGAGATCGAAGGGCATCGACATTGCTGACAGGCTGGAGCTCTTGAGATCACAGAGTAAAAGCATGAGAATTGCAGGCTTCTATGTCCAAAGTTATCCCGACCAGAAAAGTACTGCTGGTTTTGTCGCTGTTGCAGCTGGTTTGCTTCGCCTATCCCACCTGATATCGAGGGGCGTAGCGACCGGCGAATCAAGGGGAAGGATCTGAGCTAGGGGACGGCTATGCTGTTTGCCGATACCTTTGCCACAACCACACCAACGGACGTGTACTGGAATGATGATACAAGGTCTGTGTAGTTGACTATTAGGTATCCGTGGTAGACCGAGCCGTAGGTTCCGCTGAACGTTGAGGAGTTTGTGTAGCACTGCATGACAAAGCTGGCGTTGTCTCCGGAGCCGAGGTATACTGGCGGTGTCAGGACCTCTGCGTTCCTTGTCGACTGCGTGGCGTCGCACGAGATCGCAGTTATGTTTATCGGATCGCCCGTGTTCTGCGTCAGGTTTATGTAGAGGCCGCCGTTCTGCGCGAGGGAGATCCCCTGGCAGGAGAAGCTGGCAGGCATCGTGCAGGAGTTGCTCACGTGCGAGCTCGGGTTGAAGATTCCGAATGCAAATAGGGCGGTGATGACAACGACCACTATGAGTATCATCCACCCATAAGAGGTCAGGTATTCTATGGCTGTCTGCGCCCTGCTCAAGATATCACCAACTGCCTGCTCATCAAAAATATAAAAATGTGAGGATCAGACGCTGATTACGTTGCCAGCTATGGTCGTGGGCTGGCTCGCCGCCGACCTCGTCCTTATCCACTGTATGAAGGCGTTGCCGTGGTTGAACTGCATCGCAATGCCTATGGGGTACGAGGATGTCGAGCTGAGGTAGCTTATCGGAGAGCTGTAGTTGTATGAGAAGTTGGCGGTAGAGGCTGTCAGCGCTATCGTGGTTATTCCAGTAACCGTGGGGGAGAAGCTGGTAGCCTTGTCCTCCCTCGACCCTCCGGCATAGAGGTAGTAGAGGCAGTTGTCCTGCGCTGTGCTGTAGCCCACCCCGTATTCGGGGACGGCAGCTCCGGTGGACAGCAGCACCCCGTATCCGCTGCTCGTGAAGCTCGCGCAGTCCCCTGGCGTGAGCTTGCCAGGGTAGCCTAATATGTCAACCGCTATCCCCGGCCCGGCAAGGCTTGACGAGGTGCTGAGGAGGTAGTCTGTCGGGTGCGACGACCCGCCGTTCGGTATGAAGGTGAGCCCGTTGCTGATGTCCAATGTCGGCACGGGGTTGGAGGACACCTCCCAGTTTGCCGAGTTGAGTATGGTGCCGGAGAAGTTGGCGTAGAAGTTGAAGACTGAGGCCCCGTTGTCATACTCCCCGTAGCTCGGGGAGAGCTGCGGTGCCTCGCCCACGGTCGAGCCACCGAAGAGGTTGGTCGACGTGGAGGCAAAGCCCATGTATATCGTGAGGTTGCTGTTTGCGGCCAGGCCGCTCGGCAGCACAACCCAGTATACCGTATCGGTAGACTGGTATAAGTTGGTCGTCTGGTATTCGTTGGATGCATTTCCTTCGAGCCATGATTTGTAGACGCTGCCGGTGCTGCCGTTGAAGAACTCAACGTTCATCAGGTTGGACGCCTCGTAGCCGCTGTACAGCTTGCTGTTGACCTCCACCATGACCTGGAAGGGGCCGGATGCGCTAGACTTTCCGCTCTCTACAACTATGGGCAGCGCATAGAGTATTCCAGAAGGCGCTGTGGGCGGAGTGACGCACTCCCAATCATATCCTGTGCCGTGCGCCGGGCCGCCGTGGCCTGACCCACCCCCTCCGCCTATGCTGCATCCCGCGTATACATTAAACTGCGAGCATGCCGAGGGGCAGGTTATGCCGCTCGGGCTGCTGCTGGAGCAGCTGGATGGCTGCCCGCACAGTATTGTGGTGCTCGAGGACGTGGTCGACACTGTGCTGGTGGTTGTGGTCGAAGTTGTCGTAACGACCATCAGGTTGCCGCTCATCGTGTGGCCGTTGGTCAGGTCGTTCGCGTAGTAGACGAAGTTTCCAGCAACGGTTCCGAGCACCGTGTTGCTGCACTGGCCCGTCCCGGTGCAGAGGTGAGTGCCAAGCGGGAAGTCCACATCGCACGTGTCGCCGGTGTAGCACTGCGCCGCAACGTTTGCGGTGTTCCCTATCTTTATTTTTGCCGGGATTATGCTGAGCGCCGGGTTGGAGTTAGGGCCTATGGTGGTTGTTGTTGTGACCGTGGAGGTCGACGGCACTGTAGTTGGTATTGTTGTCGGCTGGCTTGTCTCGGATATGAAGTTTGCGGTAAGGATGCCTGCACCGTTAAGTATCGCTATGGTGTTCTGCGTCGTGGTGGAGGTGACCGATAGCAGGCCGTTGGTCGACCACATTGAGAATGCATAGCCCAATGGCGCGGCTGCAAATGTTGTGTATATACCAGAAGGCAGATAGACGAACCCGCCGGTCTGGAACCTCTGGTTGTTCACCGTTATTATCGTGTTTACATTTGACAGCAGGTTGAGCTTGTACAGCGATGTCGACGATAGGGAGAAGCTCTGCGTCGACTGGCCCGTGGAGGTGTACACCGCGGTGGGGCAGGCGCTCAGGTTTCCTGTTGTGCATATCTGGTAGTTGAGCGAGAAAGAGAGGCTCACGACAGATCCCAAAGGCGGCGAGAGCGTTCCCGGTATGCTCGCAACGCAGAGCATCTCGGAGCCCTTTGCGGACAGGTATGGACTGCAGCTGCCGGTATAGTTGTTCGTTCCGTAGCTGCCCAGGTTCGTCGCTGTCACGGTAAGGGCGTTGTTGGGAAAGTAGAGGAAGGGCGCAAGGTTGTTTATTATCAGCGCCTTGAACTGCATCTGCGATCCTGACACCGCGGATACAAGAAGGGTCTGCTGGCAGTAGAGGAGCGGCTGTATGCTGCACTGCGACGGGATGTACTGCGACGGAGCGGAGGGCCCGGAAAGCACCAGGGCCAGCGAGAGCACAACTGCGAGAATGAGGAATGCCCACGAATAGGTTATGAGCATCTCGAATGCGGACTGCATCCTGCTCTTCCCTTTTGCTGCGGACACACTGCTAATGAGATGAATATCTATTTAAGTCTAACTTAATTGGAGCAGATCTGGGTCCATCGTCTGCATAAAAAGCTATAAATACTTATCCGACAGAATGGTATCTGCTTTGTTTTTCTTTTTGCTTTACTTATTGTGAAGAATCTTTGGTGAAAATTCCTGCTTGGAATTGGATGCAGTCTTGAGGAATGGAAAGAGAAACCAACGCACAATTGGCTTTTAACAAAAAGCGGCACAGAATCCACAGATCGACTCCAGTCGATGCTGCTGGAGGGCACCGCTATCAGATTTCGACAGCCATGCAAGTTATCCCTGCCACTTGGTAGGGAAGCGTACGGCTCAGTAACACGTAATCAATCTAACGTAAAGAGGCGGACAACCATGGGAAACTGTGGCTAATACGCCGTAGGCTAGGGCATCTGGAAGGAGCCCTAGCTCATAAGGTTGCGAATTGGAGCATTACCGCTTTACGATGAGATTGCGGCGGATCAGGCAGATGGCGGGGTAACGGCCCACCATACCGATAACCCGTAGGGGATGTGAGAGCATGAGCCCCGAGAAGGGCACTGAGACAAGGGCCCTAGCGCTACGGCGTGCAGCAGGCGCGCAAACTCCACAATGCACGAAAGTGTGATGGGGGGAATCTGAGTGGTTCACTTCGGTGAACCTTTTGCCAAGTCTAGTAAGCTTGGCGAATAAGTGCTGGGCAAGACGGGTGGCAGCCGCCACGGTAATACCCGCAGCACAAGTGGTGTCCACGATTATTGGGCTTAAAGCGCTCGTAGCTGGTCGGTGTCGTCTCGTGTGAAATATTGGCGCTCAACGTCAATGCGAGCATGAGATACCCATCGACTAGGGAGCGGGTGAGGTAAGGGGTACTCATGGGGGAGGGGTAAAATCCTGTAATCCTATGAGGACCAACGGTGGCGAAGGCGCCTTACCAGAACGCATCCGACAGTGAGGAGCGAAGGCTAGGAGAACGAATCGGATCAGATACCCGAGTAGCCCTAGCAGTAAATTATGCAGACTCTGGTGTTGCAAATGTCTCGAACGTTTGCAGTACCGTAGCGAAAGTGTTAAGTCTGCCGCCTGGGGAGTACGGCCGCAAGGTTGAATTTGCAGACGCAAAAACAACTTATTTATAGCCTGTGCAGCACAAACTAATACATGACGAGTCTTACAAAAGACCTGTTTTACTTGGCTGGTGCTCTGAGAGATGGTTCGGTCCACTATGACAAGGCCTCTAGGAACTACACAATCGTGTGGTATTCTAAAGACAAAAGCTACCTTGCAAAATCGATTGCAAAGAAAGTTGCAAGAAGTTTTGGAAAGAAGGCAGATGTCTACGAATACAAAAGAGGCCAATACAGAGTCAAAATTGGAAGCATGGAAATTTACGACACCATAAAACAAACATTCGACTTCCCAGATGAAGGAATTGGGCAGGTCGCTTGGGGAGCATCTAACAAGCTGAGAACAACTCGCAGAGAGCTAAAATATGCCTACATTAGAGGCATGTTTGACGCAGAAGGCGATGTATCAGTAAGAAACAGATATCTTGAAGTAAGTCAGAAGAACACTGAAATCTTGAAATGGATAAAAGATGAACTCCAGAGTTCGAAAATCAACTCTGGTGGGATTGTACTAGCTGATAGAAAATCATCGACTTATAAGATTGTTATAAGTGCGAAGAAATCAGTTAGGCTTTTCAAAGATAAGATAGGGTTCGAAATGGAGAGAAAAAGGAGAATGCTTGAGAGGTTATGCTTAAATTAGTTTGTGTCTGCCTCCTATGAATAAGCATTTGTTTCTGAAACAACAAACTTAAAGCAATTGGCGGGGGAGCACACAAGGGGTGGATGCTGCGGTTTAATTGAACCTAACGTCGGAAATATTACCGGGAGCGACGGCAGTATGAAGGCCAGACTAAAGATCTTGCCTGACGAGCCGAGAGGTAGTGCATGGCGATCGTCAGCTCGTGGTGTGAACTGTCCGGTTAAGTCCGGGAACGAGCGAGACCGTCGTTGATAGTTGCCACTGCTTCAGCGATGAAGCAAGCACTCTATCGAGACCGCCTCTGTTTAAAGAGGAGGAAGGAGACGGCAACGGTACGTCAGTATGCTCTGAATCTTCCGGGCTACACGCGGCATACAAAGGTTGGTACAATGGGATGCAACTTCGAAAGAAGGAGCCAATCCCCTAAAACCATCCCAAGTTCGGATTGAGGGCTGAAACTCGCCCTCATGAAGATGGAATCCCTAGTAATCGCCTGTCACTATCGGGCGGTGAATCTGTCCCAGCTCCTTGCACACACCGCCTGCCACGTCACCCAAGTGAGGTCCTAGTGAGGCAGCATCTTCGGATGCTTTCGAGTTAGGGCTTTGTGAGGAGGGCGAAGGCATAACAAGGTATCCGTAGGGGAACCTGCGGATAGATCACCTCGAAAACTTTTTAGGAAGTTTTATCAAGTGTGCATCGCGTTGGTCTCCCATAAACCTCAAGGCTGCCATTTTAGAACATCAGCGAAAGCTTTAAATATTTGTATTATAATACATTATAATGATTTGATGCTAAAGAGATTCGGTGCAAAGATAATACACATAGGCACATCCGCAGGAATAATAGTGCCCAGCAAAATGCTGAAAGAGAGAGGCCTTAAGGTGGGTGAGAGGGCTGAATTTGTACTCCTTCTTACTCAAAAGGAGAAGCGCAAGATTATAGACGAGCTGGCCGGCTCCATGCCGGGCCTCGGAGAATTCAAGAGAGATAAGGATCGCTCAGAGAAGCTGCTCAAGATGGCCGGGAGGCCGATAAAGCAGATATCTTAATAAAGTTTTATATATTTAAGTAAACATATAGGTATATTTGTAGTGCTGTTGTATGTTGCTTGATACGTCTGCCTGGGTGGAGCTTCTCACTAAAGCGGAGAGGTGGGAGAAAGTGGATAGCGTTTTGGATAGTGAGCATTGCCAGACAAGTATGGCATCCTTGGCAGAGGTGTACGAAACGATGTACAAGAAGGGCTACGACCCGAAAGAGGCTGTAGAGAAGGTGATGGAAGCGAGCGAGGTAGTAGACCTCAGCGCTGAGATATCGATGCTTGCCGGACAATTAAACATAAAGAGGAAGATGAAGAATAGGGACTGGGGCATGATGGATTCTTTTGTGCTGGCCACAGCGATGCTAAATGATTCCAAGATACTAACAAAGGATACAGATTTCAAAGGTTTAGAAAACGTTGAGCTGCTCTAACTACATCTTTATTAATTCTAAATCTTAACCTCTATCATGTCATCCAAGCTAAAGCTATCCCCACGGGTCAGTTACCTCCTGGGCATATACAGCGCCAACAGGAAGGAGATGCCATACATAGGGATAAGGACGAAGAACTCACACATGACTGAGAAGTTCATCAAGACCGCAATAGAGGAGCTGGGAATTCTACCAAATAAGATACTGTTAGACGAAGAAGGCGCGCATTTCTACAACTCAAAGCTAAAGAAGCTCTTCGAGAAGGCATTGGAAAGGAGGATGAAGACCTTCAAGTACCTGAATGATTACTCTGGAAACTATGTTGCCGGGCTATTCGACTGCAATGGAGGAATGGACAAGAAGGGCATGTACCTAAGGAACATCGACGTGCATGATGGTTTGCTGCTGGAGAATTTGGGGATGCATACAAAGGTGCAGGGAAGCAAGTCCTACATAATGAACGAGAAGGCCTTCGTCTCCTTCATAAAGGAGTACAGTTCAAGGCTTCACTAGCTCGGCTTTGCTTTTTCCATTCTCTTGAGGTAATCCATGCACTTCAGCAGTATCTCCTTATCGCTATCGAATTTGACCCTCTTGATCGCATCCTCTATGGAAAGAATCTCGTACTTTGCGTGCTCTTTTGAAAGTTTTATCTTTTTCGCGTCTTCATCGGATATCAATGCGAGGAAGTACATGACGCTCTTCTTTATGTGCCTCTTCTCCCCGTCAGTGGTGGTCTCTTCGAACTCGTAGTTCTTGATTGCGCGGAAATCCTTTTGCAGGTTCACCGATAGGCCAAGCTCTTCGAGCACCTCCCTTTTTGCGTTGTCGAAAAGGCCCGATCCCTCCTGTATGCGGCCCTTGGGGCCTATGTCAAGGACCTCCTTGTTTAAGATCCGCTTGTAGAATTCGTTGTTCTGGATCAGGAGGATGATTCTCGGTATCTCGCCATTTATGCAGACTATTGCACCAGCAGATGTACTCTCCTCCATTGAAACATCCTGAATAGATTCAACCATTGATATTATGATTTGCCTCTTTTTATTATTTTAATAGTGCCGTTATCAGCGTTGACCTCAATAAAATCTCCATCTTTAAGGATTGTTGTGGCGTTTTCCACGCCAACTATGCATGGCACCCCAAGTTCGCGGGAAACGATGGCTGCATGCGATGTTATTCCGCCGGTTTCCGTGAGTATTGCGGCAGCCTTTCTCATGGCGGGTACGAGGCTTACGGTTGTGGTCTTAGCAACCAGTATCTCTCCGTTGAGGATTTTGCTCGCCTGTTTCGAGTTCATTAGGACCTTGACATTGCCTTTTGCAACTCCCAAGTTTACCGGGGTTCCCTTAAGCTCGTAAGCGTCCTCTTTCTTGAAATTCAGTTTCATGGAAAGTGCCTTTTGGATTGTTTGCGCGTCTGCTCCTGTGAAAAGGTATCTCTTGTTTCCATAAACAACATATACTGTTAGAGGGGCGCGTTCCTTTATCAGCTCCTTTGCAGGTTTTCCAGTTTTGAGCAAGTCAATTATGTCGTCTGGAAAAAGGAGTTTGAGTTCGGCATAGCTTATATTCAAGCGCCTTGCGATTTCTGTGTAAAATGGGATCATAAGATAGGTGGATTTGTTGAATATAACGTTTGTCTGTGTGCGGATGTAAGCTACCTCTTGAAGGCCGTTTATCAAAGAGAGTGTTGAGGCACTTGGTTTAAGCTCAGCTATCACCTTTTTGGCTTCCAGTGCAGGCCCTTTGGCAAGGAGGTCGCCGAGGCTCTGCCTTTCGATACTATAGTCACTTTCCTTTCTAATTATATAATTGTAGATTTCTCCTTCAAGGTTTTCAAAAGACATAGGTTTGTTATCCACTATCAACAACCAGTCAAAGTTTTTTAGGTGCTTTAGGAGCAAGCCCTTGACCTGGTGGTTTTTCTCTATATACTCTCTAAATTTCTCCTTACTTTTTAAGGTCCTGCTTTCTATTCTTCTCTCCTTTATTTTGTCCAGCATCTTGAAGAAGGCGTCGCGCTCTAAAGAAAACTCTGTGGGTTTCAGTGGGGTCGTCAGTTTTGTTAGGTATATATTCACCTCCTTTTCCTTTCCAAGTTCTGATAGGCGGTTTGTGAGGTAAGCGCCCAATATGGGAGAAAGCGCCGGCTCCACATATTCGCAATATGAGTTTATTGCAGAATTGTAGGTGAAGTGCTTCCTTGAGGTCTCAAAGAGTCTGATCAGCTCTTCGGTTGACATGTTTTTTGCTTTCAGCGCCTTTTCCGCAATAAGTTTTAAACCATTTATATCGACTTCGACAAGCCTATTGTAATCTTGGAGCCCTTCTGGTATGTATTTTGAGTTATTTTGAAACCTATCCCTGATGGTATTCAGAACATCCTTTCTGTCTTCGACAGGATCGTACTGCGTGACCACCGGCCCGTTAAAAAAGTCTATGTAATATTTTATGCTGAACCCTCCAATCCTGTTAAGTTGGTCGACCCACCCTTGGTCCCTCTGCCAGATGTTGTCAAGGGGCGGTACGTCTCCATGCCATGTCAATTTCCAGGCATATTCCTCTAGAATTTTGATCACATTGCCTAGCCCTTCTGCTTTTGGGGCGACGCTCTTGGTCAACGTTGTGATGGGCCTGGATTGCGTGATGTAAAGCTTCCCTTTCTCCATGGCCCACTCTATATCGCACGGGAATCCGTAATGATCTTCTATTCTTGAAACAAGCCTTGAAAGGCCAATTATCTCTTTATCTGAGAGTTTCTGATTGCTGCCTCTCTTTTTTATATCGACCCAATGATTAGACCCCGCTTTCGCCCTGACAAGGGCCTTTTCCTGCTGGCTTACCTCCTTGCTTACAATCTTTATTGTTTTTTTATCAACAACGTAGTTGTCTGGGGTTATCTGCCCCGAAACGACAGCTTCGCCCAGCCCGTAACCGGCTTCGATAACGATCTGGTCACGGTTCTGCGTTACTGGATGCGCGGAGAAGGCGACTCCCGAGCATTCGCTCTCTATCATCTTCTGAACAACCACAGCAACGGATATCTTTGTTCTGTGAAGCCTGTTCTCAAACCTGTAGGATATGGCCCTTGTAGAGTAGAGGGAAGCCCAGCACCTTTTTACATTGCTCATCAGTGTCTTTGGCGTGGTGTTGAGATAGGTCTCTAGCTGGCCGGCCCATGAGGTTGCGGCGCTGTCCTCTGCTGTTGCGGAGCTCCTAACCGCAACAAAAGTGGATTTGAGCTCTTTGAACCTTTCAGCTATCTGAACCTTGATGTTGTCTGGGATCTCTGCCTTCAATATTGCGCTTTTTATGGACTTTGATGCCTTTTCTATGCTCTTTACGCTATTCCCGTCCACCTTGCTAAGTATTCCATTTATCCTTCTTTCTAGCCCTTTCTCTTCAAGGAAATTATCAAAAGCGGACGAGAGTATTACAAAACCTGGAGGTACTGGAACGCCGAAATTGATCATTTCTGACAAAGAGGCGCCCTTGCCCCCAGCCTTGGGAATGTCACCTTTGCCAATGGCAGAAAGGTGCCTTGTAAACCCCATGATTTAGTTTCCCTCTTAGCATTTAAAAATGCCTCCTCGGCCTTCCAAGATAGTTTTATATTATTGCCATGGTAACTTTTCCTATGCATTGGATAGACGATTTCTTGGACTCGTGGATGGCTGTCGAGAGGACCACAGATTGGAGGACGGCGCAGCCATTCAGCGTTGACGCTCTTGACCCGTATTATTATGACATCATTTTGCAAAACCTGTTGAACGCGCTGGAGAAGCTGCCAAAATCGATAGACCCGAAGGCCTTATTCGTAGGGCCAACAAACACAAGAAATACGATGGTTATGTCTCTTTTCTATTCAAAATTCTACGGAATTGGAAGAGATGAGAGAATGAAGATTGCCAATTTCTATAACAAGATCTTGAGATCATATTCGCCAAAGGATCCCTTTTGTCGTAAGGGCACAAACAGAATTTACACAGAAAAAACGCTAAGAGGGATTGTTAAAAAAACTAGATGGGTTGCAGCGGACGGAGAGGCTCCGAGAGAGCTAGGGAAGCTATCAGCATCGCTAGCTGCGCTGGTATATTCGCTGTACACGGACGCATCTCCCAGTCTTTCCGGAGAGTTCCATGGCCCTTATGATGTTTCCAAACGTTTTGGCAGGGGCCATATCCTATTTGTGAGGGATTATTTTGACCTGAAACCGATAGATTTGTGGGAGCATGCCAAAAAGTACAGGTATAAGCAGGTGGTTGTATATGCAGTATACAAGAACGTAAAAATGTGGTGCGACTTTTATGGGAATTTTACCCCCAATAAAGATTTGAAAAGCAACCTTGCCTACTACAGCGTAACCGCAGACGGCAAACCCCTGAGCGGTCCCAAAAAGATAAAGGCGCTTAGCGAGTACATTGGAGGACTAACCTTGCAGCAGATGAACAGGATTAATAAAATGAACCTGGAAGAGACGAAAAGAAAGTTCATGGAAACCGAGTCCCTACAGTATAAGAGTGTCTTCCGGCTTGCCGGATTTGACTGGAGGCCAACGCCATCAATGATAAAAAGGATAAAAAACAAGAGGTTGATAAAGGGGTTTGGGGTGTGGGGGCAGAATAGGATATTGACAGAGAAGGATCTCAAGTATTTCAGGAAGATAATGGACCCGAGGACAGAGTTGTACTATAAACCGAGAGTGAAGATATCTTGAAAACCGTATTGAAAGGAACGCCTGCTTCGCACGGCAGAGCTGAAGGAAGGGTTGTGGTTGTGCGCTCCCAGAAGGACTTCAAGAAGGTCAGCGAGGGGAGCATTGTTGTTACAAAGCACACAGACCCCTCTATGATCCTCATAATGCAAAAGGCGGCAGCGATAATAACAGACCAGGGCGGGCTAACCTCACATGCGGCGGTAGTCTCCAGAGAGATGGGTACGCCCTGCATAGTCGGAACGAAGGTTGGCACAAAAAAACTGAAGGACGGAGACCTGGTAGAGGTTGACGCGGTTAAAGGAACCGTGATAGTAAAATAGATCAGGTCCTCTTTGACCTCTTCCCTTGCGGCTCTCTTCTAAGATCAATGCCTCTAACGGAAAGCTCCTTTACCAGCTGCGCATAACCCTCATAGTGTATTGCATCTATTCCAAGGGCCCTTGCCTTTTCCACATTGCTCTTGCTGTCATCAACCAGTACAACTTGGTCTTGGGCGAGGCCCAACCTACTTAGAGCTAGTTCTACGCCTTTTCTGGAGTCCAGTTTCATCTCGCCAAGTTCGTATGAAGCGACACCGGAATCAAACCTTATCCCTATTCTTGGAACCAGTTGGGCCAGATCGGCAAGATCAATATTTGAGAAGTATGCAACCTTTACACCATTCTCAGATAGCCTATTTGCAACAGATGCTATCTTTTCATCAGGAATTTCTACCATCTTGCAGTAGGTGAGCCATCCTACATTTTCAGGGTCTATTCCAAGCCTCTTGGCAACCGTTTCGTTGAAACCTTGAAGGTCAGTCTTTCCTATGATTAGCCTATCGATCATGGGGCCTAGCATGTCGTAGACTTCGTTTAGAGGCCTTCTGCTCATCTCGGCAAGGTGCCTGTTTATCCAGTTCTGGTCCTCTTCAGAAACAGGCTTCAGCACAACGTCTCCAAGGTCAAATAGAACCCCTTTTACATTGCCGCTCCCTGGTTTTCCCATGTTTGATACTTGCGTCTTTCTAGATATTTATGGGTTGCTGGCATTCCAAGTATTAGTTAGACCCTCCTTCCTCTTCTGCCGCCAGGTCTCTTCGTTGTGTCTGTTGGTATTGGGGTTGAGTCCTCTATCCTGTTTACTATAAGGCCGCTCCTTGCAAGCACTCTCACAACAGCGTTTGCACCTGGTCCTGGGGTCTTTGCGCCGTGGCCTCCCGGGGCCCTTATCGTGATGTTGATATGGGTAATCCCCCTTTCCTTGGCGGCTGCGGCCACCTTGTATGCCGCCTGCATCGCAGCATATGGTGATCCTTCCTGAGAATCTGCGCTCACCACCATTCCGCCGCTTCCAACAGCTATGGTCTCGGCGCCGCTCATGTCAGTAAGCGTTATTATTGTATCATTCTTTGAGGAGAAGACGTGGACAACCGCCAGCCTGTCGCCCTTCGGCTTTATCTTCGGCTCTTCCATCGCCTTTGCTTCATATGAGATGTCCTTCTTTGTCGCCTCCTTCTTCTGGGCTCCCTGCTCGGGCTTCTTAGCTTCTGGCTTCTTTGGCATAATTATACACTTGTTGGCACCGGTACCGGGCCTTCCGCAGGAACGTCAACGGTTCCCACATCTGGATTCTGCGCGACCTTCTGTATCTGTATCGGTTTGTAATAGCCGATCGCCTTCTCTTCGTCAAGGCTTACCAGATAACCTGGCTTGTTGACCTTCTTTCCGTTTATTGAGATATAACCGTGAACAATCAGCTGCCTTGCCTGCTTCATCGTCCTTGCAAGCCCCTTCCTTGCGACTATCGACTGAAGGCGCCTCTCTAGGAATGCCTTTTCGTTGAGGTCCAGAAGGTCGTCGAGCGTCGCATCCGCCTTTGATATTCCAAACTTCGCGAGCCTTGCGATCATGGCGACCTCTTCCTTGTTGGCTCCAGAGGCACCCGATAAGTATTCCCTTGCGTTCCTTCTCACCCTTCCGACCCTTGTCTGCGCGATCCACAATTCCTTCATGTTCTTTAGGCCGTACTCCTCAACAGCTGACCCGTCAGAAGTGATCCTTTCAGTGGACCATATCTCCTTTGGCCTGAGATACTTCCTTCTGTTTCTTTTTGGTGCTCCCAATCAATCACTTCTTCTCTGCCGGCTTTGGCGCCTCCTTGCCCTTCTCCTGCTGCGATGCGGCAAGCTGCTGCTTTGCGGCCTTCTTCATTACTCCTACGGTTGCGCCGGTCCTTCCCGTCGACCTTGTGCGCTGCCCCCTCACCCTCTGTCCTCGCTGGTGGCGGTATCCGCGCCACGACCTTATTCCTACGTCGCGGTTGATGTCCTGCCTCGAAGCGAACATGAGGTCGCTCCCTATAAGATGGATGTCTGTGCCTGTTTCCGTGTTCTTCCTCCTGTTAAGCATGTATACCGGGATGCCGTACTTGACGGGATTCTTTATCACTCCCTCGATGGTACCAATCTGCGTCTCTGAAAGCGAGCCAAGAGTGGTAGACCTTGGAATGCCGAGCTTTGTCTCGACAACAAACGATATCGAATGCGATAGGTTCATCCCTATCCCCTTGATCTCGGAAAGCGCCCTCTCTATGTTCAGGTCGCCGTCTATGTCCTTGCCGCCCATTCTTATAATCGAGGTCGCCTTCTTCTCCTGCTGCGGCCTCTGGTCCTTCTTCTGCGTGCGCGGCTGCTGCGGCGGCGCCTGTGCCTGCGCCTTTGGCGCCTCCTTCTTTGGAGCCTCCTTCGCTTCCTTTTCGTCCGCCATTAACATCACGACGCCAGGGCTGGGATATTCAGCCATGAAGCATTTGAACCCAGACGGCTCCGAAGAGCCATACGCTTACAGGAAAAATTTCCAGGCGTACGCGTTACCGGTTTCTGCCACCCTGGCATCTATACTATTTAACCAGAATGCTATTTAGAATCTTTGATTCTGAAAAAGCTGTCCTGACGTGTATCATATCATGATTTAACGTTTAAATAGGTATCTGTTTCTAACGATGGGTTCGGGTCTGGGGGGATTTGAACCCCCGACTTACAGGTTAAAAGCCTGCCACTCTAGCCAGACTGAGTTACAGACCCATGGCTAAATGTGTTATTCTTAGAAATATAAAGCTTGGGCTTTCAGTTCGTCATTACCATTGTCTGCCTGTTCTTCGGCTGGTCCAAGCCCCATCTCTTCGCTTTCTCTATGTCGACGCCCCTCTTCTTCGCCATCCTCTCGACCATCTTGAGCATTCCCCATCCACCCAAGGATATTATGCTGGCGGTTCCTCCCTTCACCAGAGCGCTGCCCTTGCTGTCCTTCACTGCGTTCCTGGAGGCCATCTTCGCGAGGTGCCTGTAGCTCGCGTAGTAGACCGCCATCTGCGACTCGTCCAATGTTATGTTTGCGAACTCCCTGTTCTTTATCAGGCCAAGGGGCACGTTCTGCATCGGAGTTGCGGTGAACTCGAACGGCCTCGAGGTCCCCTCAACGTTTGAGTCGCTCATCCAGTTTATCAGCGCCACGGTCTCCCAGTTGTCATCCGGGGTCTCGACCGCCTGGCCGACCTGCACGGTAAACGCCGGCCTCCAGTAATACCTGTTGAAGTTGTTCGTTCCTTTCCAGACAATGTCCTTCCATGTCCCGTCAACCCCTATTTTCAACGGAAGTGTCTTGTTTGGCATGTGCTTTGCTGCGAGCGCGTCGCTGCCAGTCTCCACGCCTACCTGGACGCCGATCCAGTTCTGCGGCGACGCCCTGAGTATCGATGAGAGCCTTCCTATGAAGTCCGGGTAAGCGGCAGGTATGGATATCCTTCCGTGCGTCGGGTTCGCGTTCTTCACCCCGTCGAGCGCCATCACCTGCGTCATCATCTCGGCTATGGCGTCCTGGTTCGGCTCGAACTTCGCGTTGAGGTGCTTGTAGGCGAATATTTCATCAGTCTGCAGCCAGACGTTGGTGAACCCTCCCTTCAGGTTGACCTTCGCCTCCTCTACGATCCTTTCAGGTGAGTAGTACCTCATCGGCCTGAGCGTAACCTCGCAGAAGTCGCAGCCTATCCCGCAGCCCCTCATCGTCTCCACAAGACCCATCATTGCTGGCCTTGTTATCGATGGAAGCTCCTCTAGTGTTGGCGCTCCCTTCGAGAGGCCCGGCCTTCTCGACAGGAACTGCGCGTGCTCGGTGTAGCTCCTGTGGAAGTGGGCGTCGTATGTGAGGAAGCCCCTGAAGAAGAGGTTTGTATCAACGTTGTCTGCGCTGAGCTGCTCGAATACCTCCTTTATTATATCGTCACACTCTCCCTGCACCGCATAGTCTATGTGTTGCTGGTCGAGCGCCTCAGGGTCTATCGTGAACTCCCATACTCCAGGCCCTCCTACAACCAGCTTTGCCTTCTTGCCCTTCCTGTACTGGTTCAACTTTGCTATCAGGTTCTCCCACTCCACCCTTACCCAGGGCTTGTGGTTGACTCCGAAGAGCACGTTGTAAGACATCGTAAGCGGCCCCAATCCCAGCGGATCCATTGTAGAGACTGCGATGAGCTCTGTGTCTTCAGTTATGAACTTGGATATGTACTGCTCGTGAGGCACAGCGATGTCCTCTGGCTTCACCCCCGACCTTATGAGCGCAGCCTCGAGCTTCCTTATCGAATATGCCGCGTATCTTGCCTCGCCGTTCGGAAGCGCGGGCGCCTGCGGCCCCTTGAGGAACTTATAAACAGAACTTGGTATCAGCTCCGATGGAGCGCACGGCAGGAATGTCAGCAGCGGGAAGTGCCTGTAGTGCGCCACGAGCGTTGAATCTGATATCAAGACATACTTTGCCATTTTTTCACCACACCGTTGCAGTACCGCCAGATCCTTGAAGAAGTCTTATCATATTGATTCTATCGCAAATGTTTAAAAGACTTGCAGAGGCGTTTCGTGAGTATTTAAATGGTGGAAGGTTCCTCTATTTCGACTCATTGAACACATCTCCGAAAGACCTGCAGAAGTACCTTATCGCGTGCTTCAGCGCCTCGTTTCCCGACGGGGTTAGAGAGTAGGTTATCACCTTCCCGCTCTTCCTCCCCTTTATGAGGCGCGCCTCCTTCAGCTCCTTGAGCGCCGGGTAGAGGGTGCCCGCCTTCGGCTTGTCGCCCCTCCTCTTCTCTATCTCCCTTGCGATCTCCTCGCCGTGCATCTGCCTCTTTGACAGCAGCCACATTATCTGGAACGAGAGCATGCCCCTCATGTCGCACCCGTACTTGTATGCCATGTGATCTATAGGACAACCGATATATTTAAATATTTGCCTGCCAATATATATGATGTCCTATATAGACACTGGTGAAAACATGTGCGGAGAAATGTACAACATGAGAAACTTCCTGACAAGGGAAGAGAAACTGGAAATCCTGACGGAGTACAAGAAGAACCTGGAACAGGAGACAAAGGGCATAGCGGAAAGGATAGAGGAGCTGAAAAAGAAGAATAACTAATCCTCAGGCCCCTCTTTTTTGGCAGGCTAACGCCTGCCTTTTTATTGCAAGGCCAGACGGCGGGGGGCAACTTTTGTAAGCCCAGTAAAAAATTGCATGTTAAGAGTATAAAAACACCTCATTTGCCCAATTATAAGAGTTATTGGGATTAGATGAGCAGCTTTCTGGGAGTGGTCATATTCTCGCTGATAATGGGGATGTCGATCTACCTATCATTGCCAATAGTGATGCGGAGGAAGACCGGGGAGAAGACCACCAAGTTCCTCGAGGCCGCGGCGATAGGCATACTCGTCTTCCTGATGGCAGATGTCTTTTCGGATGTAACGCCATCGTTGTACAACGGATCGCTCTATGGCTACGGCGCGAATGCGGTGTATGCTGCGCTCTTCGCTCTTGCGCTTGTCATAGGCTTCTTCATGCTATACTACTTTGAGAACAGGTCGAAGTCGAAGCAAGGACTCACCCCGGAAAAAACAGCGCTCATGATAGCGATAGGCATAGGGCTGCAGAACCTTACGGAGGGCCTCGTCTTTGGGTCGCTCTCAGTAGCAATAGGGCTCTTCTCAGGGGTGGCGCTTGTCGTCCTTGTGGGCTTCACCCTCCAGAACATCACTGAGGGCTTCCCCATCGCATCGCCATTCATAAACAGGAACGGGAGGAGGCTCAGCGTCATACTTGCGCTCTTCCTCATAGGAGGGATACCGACAGTGATAGGCGGGATTGCGGGCTTCTTCTACAGCTCTACGATGTTCAACATCTTCTTCGACGGCCTTGCGATAGGGAGCATTCTCTATGTCATACTCCCAATGATAAAAGGTCTTCTCAGGGACATAGACCCGATAAAGCAGAAGGTGGCCTACCTGGGCATATTCATAGGCTTCCTGGTCGGCTTCCTTGTCAACCTGATCTGACGCCCTAATTATACCGATGGGTTTTTAATAGCGAGAAGTAAGTATATTTTGGCGATATTATGGAAGCGTATTGCGTTAAATGCAAGTCTAAGCGCGAGATGAAGAACCCGGAGCAGGTAACAATGAAGAACGGCAAGAAGGCCGCAACGGGAACCTGCTCGGTCTGTGGAACTAAGATGTTCAAGATAGGAGGCTAAGCGAACTTAAGCTTAAGGCCGCCTGGCCCGACCTCAGTTAGCCTTAAATACTTAAAAGTGCGAAATACCAATGTGCTAGCATGAAGGTATACGGATTCAACGCTGTTGTGCAAAAAGAGGGCAGCCGAGGCTACGCAGCAAGGATAAAGGAGCTTCACGCCAACACCCAGGCTAAGACGATGAAGGAGCTTGTGCAAAACATCAAGGAGGTGGCAAAGCTCATGATCCTTGACGTGTTGGAGAATGAAAAGCACTACAGCAGAGCAACTGTGAGCAAGGCGAAGGCGACTGTGATGAAAGCGCTAGCATAAGCGATCTTATGCAAAAGATGCGACCTGTCAAGCGCAAGCTGATAGTAAGTTTCTTGTTATCGAAAGGTTTCCATCAGCAGGGAATGAGAGGTTCGCATGAGAAGTTTGTCCATCCAGATGGCAGGAGGACAACGGTGTTGAACTACAAGGAGCTCTGGAAGAAGCCGATCGGGTGGATATTGGAGGACGTTGGCTCTACCTGGGATGAATTGGAAAAGTTTATCAATAAATGATTGCCGAAGCGAATGGGAGAGGTTTTATACCTTCCATTCGAATAGGCTTTGGTGGAACTATGAATCCTTTGGCGATAGTAGGAGTCTTGATAGTCGTAATTGTAATAATTGGAGGTGCGTACTACCTCACTAGCATGCACGGCACCAGCACAGTAGCCACAACGACCGTGGCTGCGCCTTCAGCGCAGCAGGCAAAGACGACCTGGACGGTGTCGGATGCCCCTGCCGCAAGCGGAATCACTGCTGTTAACATTCAGGTGACTGGCGTGGAGGTCAAGAGCTCCACATCCGGCCAGTGGTACCCTGTAACCTTTTCGACAAACGGCAGCTACAACCTTTCGGCGTTGAGCGGCTCTTATGCCATAATGGGCAATGTGACCGTGCCCGCAGGAACGTACAGCCAGGTGATGATGACAATAGGCAGCGCGAGCGTGACCGCAAACGGGACTACGCAGGCGGCCGCACTGGCTAACTCAACGGTATTGGTATCAGGAAACTTCGATTTCACCAATACAACGAACTCGACAAACTGGGTCAACATCGGGATCAACTCCAGCGAGTCTGTGCACGCAGCCGCATATGGCAGCTATGCGATGTACCCGACAGTCCAGATAATACTCTGGCAGAACGCGCAGCTTGGGGTCCAGTCCAACAACACGGTGTCTGTGCAGAACTACGGAACGGTTGCCACAACGGTCAACGCGGGTATGGCCCTGAACGGGACGATGCAGAGCAACTTCGTGCTCTCCCAGTCGTTAAACCTTACGGTAAACCCAAATGGGATAATAAGCGTGGGGGTTGGCTGACCTGGCAGATTCCTATGACAGAGAATGGAAGTGCTTCTTGAGGTCCAGGCTTCTTGCCGGAAGCGCCCCCTTTATTATGCGGGTGACCTCCGCGAAGCGTATCTCTGGGTTGTCGGGCCTGTACAGCTCTTTGTGCGCAAGCACCACATCCCTTATCGCCCTCTCCTCGCTCTCGGAATAGCAGATCCCAAGAAGAAGGAAGGCTCCGCTCATCAGGCCGAGGAACTGGAACCTGTTCATTATGGGAAGGCCCTTCCCATCCGAAGAGAGGTAGTACCCCTGCGCAGACCTTGCCCTGGCAAGGACGCCGGGGGCGAGCTCATAGTCCACCGAGAAGATGGAGGTGTGCTCGAGGGGCGGCCTCTTCAGGACTATTGTGAATTGGTCTATCACGCCCAGCCTCGCTATCCTCTTCATCCTGTACCTTATGGTCTCTGGGCTCGTTCCAAGCCTCTTTGCAAGGTCGCCGTAGCCCAGCCTCGAATTTGAGTTGAGCGTGCTGAGAAGCCTGATGTCGAGCTTGCTGAGCTTGAACCTGTTTGAGAAGAGCTCTATCGCGTAATCATCCACAGGGAAGAAGCCGGTGTGCTTGAGCATCAGCAGGGCTATGCTGATCTTCGGCTTGTAATCAAGGAGGCCGGCTATTGCGGCCATCCCGTTCTTAACGTAGTTCTCTGGAGTATCGGCAATTATGAAGGCGAAGAGGTCGAAGTCGCCGTTGGTCTGCGCGACTATCTGCACCCCCTTCGCCGCAGCGAACGACCTTTTTATGACATCGTGGGGCGGCATCCTGTCGAACTTGACCAGCCAGACGTGCAGCTGGGTCAGCCCCAGGCGCTGCTTGTTGAAATCCAAGATGTACTGCATGCCGTACTCCTCCTCAAGCCTCTTTATGTTGCTGGATATCGTATTCCTAGAGCAGTGCAGCTTTGCGGCCAGGTGCGTGATGGAGATCCTGGAGTTCTCGCTCAGCTCTCTCAGTATCTTTCTTTTGATATCGCTCATTTCCGCCAAGGGGTCACCAGATTGATAATTATGAAGCAAAAGGTATAAATAACTTATTTCGCACAAACAGTGGCATAAAAATTGAGCAAAAAACAAGAAATATTTAAGTAAACCTAATTATATGCACATATTTAAAAACAACCGTGTTCATAATCTTTTCAGAGACTGGAACCACGGGTGGGCGGAGTCTAGGGGTGGACCCGCCTCCAGTCCCCCCCCGAAAAAAGGGTTGAGGTCTCTGGTCAGGGCGGTTGCATGGGAGAGATTCTAGAGACGAAGGGTAGGGTGCTTGCTATATTGTCAAACAGCTGCAAGACTCTCACGGACATGAGCGGAGAGCTGCAGCTTGCCAGGTCGACCGTCTACCAGCACCTCAAGGAGCTGGAAGCTATGGGAATGATCGAGGCGGTGCCGAACGAGCACATCAAGAAGTGGAAGTACTACAGGCTGACCAGCGCGGCGAGTGCGGGAGGCGACCCAAGGATGATGGTGCAGGTCGCGATGGTTAGGAGAAGGATGCAGAGGGAGCAGTGGTACTGAGAACGGACGCGGAGAAAAGGCTGCAGGTGGAATATTTTAAGCATAAAAAGCCCTGAGATAGTTTATTAACCTCTTTGTCGTTTTGTTAGATGATGCCCAAGAAAAACTATCAGAAATACCTTACCGCATTGCTGTACGCGAGCGAGACGCCGATAGGCGTCTGGGCGGGATTTGAGCTTGGCGTTGGACATTATATTTTTGGGATTGTTCTTGTCGTGGTAATGATGGGGATGGAGGTCTCAGCGGTGATCACATGGATGAATGCGCAGACGATAGAGATCGATGCGGACATAAACAAGGTAAGGCACAAGAAAAGAATAATAAAGTAAGATGGAGAGCTGGGCTTCATTTCAGAAACTTATAAATGTAGACGTAATGGTCGTTGGATGCGTAGAGGTTTCTCATTTCCCCATCCTGCTTGAAACCGTATTTCGCCCATATCTTCAAAACGGGCTTGTTGTTCTTTACATCAACAAATCCTTTGATGATTTTCTGCTTTCTCCTTTTTGCATATTTGAAAGCATAGAAAAGAAGCTTCTTTGCTATGCCTTGCCTTCTGTATTTTGAATGGACTATGATAAAATCTACAAGGCAGGCATAAGTGCCGCAGTCGAGGCCCATTCCTGCAACGACTTTACCATCCAGCTCAGCGACATATCCGTCAAAACGTTCAAAGACATGCAGGTTGCCAGGCACCCAACGTTTGCCCCACACGTTTGCTATAAGTTCACGTGCGGCGGTCTTGTCACCTTTCTTGTACTTTCGTATATGTATTCTCGATATCTGATTCAACGTCGTTGTCCTTTTCGTCATCTTTGTGCCCTTCATATTATCACGATATAAAATCACTTGGAGTATTTCTTCTTGTGGCTCTGGTATAGGACAATGGCCTCGCCGAGCAGAAGGCCTGCCGTAAATGCGAGGAGTATGTCTGCTATGAAGAGTATGTATGTGGTTTTTTCATAAAAGAGCACCTGCGCTATGTTCAGGGTTGGGGCCGTAAGCGCGGGGTTGTATAAAAAGTCGATAAGGATCCTTATCGCAAAGCCTATGAGCCACAGTATTGTGACCCAGTTGGACCTCCTGTACATCACCTTTCCATCCTTCTCGAATATGTCAGACCTTCTTCCAAGCAGAAGGCCGAGCAGCAGGCCTATCGCTATCGCTGCGATCAGCATTGCGTCCTGCTCCGGGCTTAGTATGAAAAGGAATGCCAGCGTGATGATTGTGTAGATTACGGGGCGTATGAATATGCCTGTGAGCGAGAATTTGGCACCCTTCCTGCCCCTGAGGAAGAGCCTCGCTATGAAAAAGACAACTATTAGAGGTACGATCAGTAAGCCAAGGCCGGATGACATGCTGCTCGCTATCTGTATGGTTAGCAACATTTTAAATTAGAATAGGCGCCCGGAGCATACGGGCTAGTTAAATTATGTGATGTCTTAAAGAGTAGCATCTTTAGCTTCATGTTTCCTGGCAAACTCCTTCAGGGGGGCCTCAAACACCTCAGCCATATAAGCTTCGACAAATTCGCATAGAAGATTTGCGCGGTAGAGGAACCCAACAGTTTTGGCATGTTCGGTTATGTGCTGCTCTTCTTCAAGTTTCTTTATCATGTCACTCCTATACTTTCTTAGTGCAAGCACAAGCACAGGAAGAGGCCCAAGGCCATCATTCCCCAGGAGGATGCCGTAGTGGGCATTTTTATCATCTAAGAACTCTGACTCACCTGGCTCATCTTTGTAAAGAGATGCTGCATAGATTGGTTTGCCACCAACATCCTCACCCCATGTTCTAACAGTGAAAGCTCCCTCTGGCATCCACATAACGCCAGCCTTATCCTCTCGGCCAGGTGCACTATTGTATCCCATACCATTATAGAACCTGAACTCGAACGAGCGTCCCCGTTCTTTATTTGCATGCACTGCCACATCTACCCTGAAATCGGTATTCAAAATGGCACCAAAGTTTGAACTTGGCATACTAAATAGTTCTTCAAACCCGGCTTCTAGGCCTGTTGATTTCCGTGACCTTTCTGCTGCCATGTGTCTCGCATCCACTAAGCTCCAGGAGATATATATAGTTTGGGGATTGGAGTTAAAGCAAAGCGCCCGAAGCGTATGGGCTATTAAATTATTATGTATTAACGATGATATTCAGTAGCAAACACTATTATTTGCTGTGAAAAGGAAGTGCTAAATATGTAACGGAGCTGAGTTTAAGCAGAGTGAAAATATGTCAACAAGGCCTGGTGAAGCGAAGGCGCAGCAGGGTAAAGTTGTAATTCAGGTTTTCCAAGGTAAAGAACCTGTTGGGATGCCACAAGTTATAAGTGACAAGGACGCAGAAAGGAGAGCAGAACTAGTTGAGAAGCGATTACAAAGACCTGTTGTGCAGGTACGAAGAGTGATAGGAGGGGCTTCACAAAGAGAGGATAAGTTAGTAGAAATAGATTTGGTTCTTGGAGGAATTGAAGCGGCGAGGGCGAGAGCAGATGCTCTTGTAGCAAGAGCAAAAGTGGCAACAGCTTATGGAGCGCCGAACAACGGGATTATAGTCCATGAGTATCAATCTGGAATAGCCATGGCCCTGAGACTCAGAAATGAACTTGAGGATGAAAGCGCTAGAATGGCTAGAGTTAATGATGCAGGTAAAGCACGAAGAGTGCCAGACGGTTCATTATGGCTTCATGGCAGAAAGTTAAGGCCAATACCAGGCGATACATACCATTAGTTTCAAGACCATATGCTGGTAAACGCAGGGGATTGAACCTTTGACGACAGACCTATTTTTAAATATACCTTTGTCATCGATTAGAAAAATGAAGCGCCCGAAGCAAACGGATTGCTTAAATCAGCTCGCGTTTTCATCTGTAGATGCTAATATCCATCAGCATTTGTGGCATACGCCTGCTCTTTTGCGTAATATTATCGGTGTGGATAAACACTCTAAAAAGTTTATATATCTGAAAAACCTGAGTTGTGGTGATATGCATGTCTGCTGGCAAATGGCATCCTGGTCTTCCTAACAGCATGATTTCTGTGCCTGATAGCACTCGACCATTGAATGCGAGACTTGAGATTCCTAGACCTATAAATAATACAATGGTAGGACTGCTTAGATTTGAAAACGAAGTTGCAGGATACCTTTTTTATTATGAAAGCGCAAGCAGACCCTTGACATATAGGGCAGTATGGTTGCAGCTCGTGACTTTTGGACCAGGCTCAACGCCTAGTTCTGTTGATTGGAACTCGACAGAGGCTTTTGTGGTTCGTGACTATCTCACATTTGAAAGGGTGCCGCTCTCGCCCGGCAACGGTCACTACGCCTTACAATTGCGTGATAAAAATAGCCTTGCAATCAGAGGTGCCAGCTTTCATACCCACCCAGTTCCCAGTGGTTCACCGGAAGAAATTGAGATGCAGCACGCATTCTCCCATGCCGATAAATGGCATTGCAGGCAGAACCTTCATCTTGACCCTATGTCCATTACCATGCTTATTACCCCTAGGGGAATACTAACAAATAGAGATGGGCTAGAGCTAGTTATTTTGGACTAAGAGCGGCCTACACCTCCTCCACCTAGAGTTAGAGCAGAAATAAATGAAATAAAGACGCAACTGCGCATTGCTCAGCGCAGGGAGACGGCTGGTGGCCATAGAAGAAAAAGTGTGGAGATAAGGTAATCATAATATAGAACATAAGGCGCCCGGAGCACCCTCGAAACTTGAAGCAGAATGCCTAAGATATATTGACTAATACATTTCAATATCCTGGCACAGCATGCTATGTCTCTGCTAAAAAGTCTTTAACTTGTTTATAATACTGCCTCAGAGTAAATTCTACCAGAACCTTAACCTGATTTTTTTCTACTGACTCTATAAGTGCCTCGAAATACTTTTCTTTTTCGATAGACACATTTAGGAGTGGGAACCCTTCATCAAGTAGGGTTTTATTGAATATAAGCCTGGCCATTCGCTTATTCCCATCAAGAAAAGGGTGGATTTTATATAATTTATAATGTGCAACAGTCGCTTTTTCTATCGGATTTAAACTGCTGTTTTTATACCAAGCGATGAAGCTATCAAGCAGCTTACTCACTTCAGTATGAGATGGCGGGCGATAGCTCAGCTCTGCACCAATAGGGCTATTCTGATTCATTTTGTACAGGTATACTTGTTTCTCCCTAATTTGTCCAGGATTCTTAGACTCGAAACTCGACATGGCTGTCTTATGGAGTTCAAGCAGGTATTTTTTATCCAGTATGCGTGGCTGTTTTATCAAGTCTACTGCATTGAGCATGTTTTTACTTATCTGCTCCATTTTAGTCAAAGCAGAGTCTTTTTTCAATGCATTTCTAACATCCTCTATGTTAACATCAACATCTTCCGTTGTAAGAGTTGTTAAAGTAAATAGAACTGTGCTATCAATATCATATTTCCGCTTCTTTGATTCTGTCAGGTTTTTATATTTTTCCCTGAATAGATCACGGAATAGTAACGTCCTTATAACTTCATTCTTTTCAATCGATTCTGCTGTATATTGCTTGCCGGAAAGCCGTGTCATAATCTGATCTTTAAACTGGTTTTCGAGTCTATCTAATTCTTTTTCGGCAGGCTTTTTCGCGCCTATATATTTGCTAAAACTTCTTGACTTAGAAATCAGAAAATAGCTCAAAGAGGAGTAGTAGTATTTTTTGCCTTTGATTTCCCTTATAACAAGTGTCATAAAGAAGTTAGGCAGATGAAAATATATAAATCTATCTGCCTAACTGGCAAATTAATTAGGCAGATGAAAGCGCAGAAATTAATCTGCCTAGCCGAAAATAAGCTGGTAAACGCCGCGGGGATTGAACTTAAAGCTTAATCCCCAACGAAGGGATTAAACTTGGGGCTATTTTGTCGTCTAAGAGACTATGAAAACGCCCGAAGCATCCTCAGGGCTTGAAGTAAGACGTCTAAGATACATATCTAAGTATATGCATATTTGGATAGATATCAAATAGAAAGGTGTTCCGCTCTAAGCCTTGGAACTTCTATCCTTGTGGTTCTAACATGAGATACTGCATCTAAAGTTCTCTCTACCGTATCTGGCATGTTAATCTCATTAATATCAGTCTTAAAACTATTCTTTTGTGCAATATACTCATCAGCAAAAGACCTGCTCATAAATACAACACCAGTAAAGTCTAACACAACGGTATTGCTCTTTATTTTCTTTAGTTTCTTGAAAAATTCTGTTGCAGCGTTCCTAGTAACTAAATCTTTGGCTACGCTGGTCCTTACTAATATCTTTTTACTTGATGTATTCATACACATCAGCTTTCTTCATAGGCAGTGGTATGCGCATGCCTATTAATGTTCCGCTCAAACCGTCCTTCTTATCTAACTTATAGAGTTTCTCATTATTATTGCTTTCTATATAGTACGCAGCCTCTCCCGAAACTATAAGTGCTTCTCCTTTTAGTGCGCCGGTCAATACGCTAATAAAGGTAGGCAGCCCATGCCCTCTTGTGTTTTCTGGCTTTGTGGACATGCCACCTATGGCCTTTTTAAGCGCGTCAGGGTCAGTCAATTCACCATATTTTCCACTATTTCTAAAGCTGCCAGGTATCGTTATACCATTATCGAAGATTGAGACCTCTACAAAGCGCATCTTCTCATACCTCTGTGCCATGAAAGATGCAGATGTACAACGAGAGTGCTGGTCCACATTATCTAGAAGCTCCCCAACAGCGAGTTTCACCGACGTTTTCTCAGCAATTCCCATATTCTTAGATATTAAATCACAAATGATTTCGCTGTGGGTTTGATCAAATTTAGAGGCCTTCATTATCGGTATGTAGGTATCATCTACTTTATGCGGTTCTACGTGTTTTTCTAATATAGTAGAAATATAGTTTTTAACACCAATATTCTTTGGAAGAACGTATTTTGATTTGTCCAACTCTGAAAGAAAATCGCCCAATGGTAATAGTGTTGTTGGACAAAACCAAGTTGCATCTTCAAGGCTGAGCACTTTGTTTTCCTTATAGGCAGTCCTATATGTGCAGAATTGAACGTAACAATCCAAAAGAAGAGGCAAGTCCATAAAAACCATTTATATTTGATTACTTTATAGCTTCCTAATCGTCTAACTTTCTTAAATGATTCTATTAAGAATATTTAGCTTAAATCTACCCTGATGAAAAGCAGCCATTCGGTAGAGCCACATAGAATACGAGTAATATCGCGACAAGTATATATGCAAGAGCCATCAAAGTAACTGCCAATATGATAAATTGGCGTGAGTATTTTTTCCTGTGAAGATTGTACGTTGCAACTAAAAGAATGAACAGAAGAGGTATGACGAGATAAAGATAGTCTAATGTGTAAGATTGGAGTGTACAGTAAGTAAGAAATAATGGTAATAAGACAAGCACTGCTACAATAACCGCTACTACTATGAGCACGATTACATAGGTCTTTGTGCCCTTCTTATCTGCCATTCTAACATCAATTATGCTGTCTTATTCGGTGTCCTTGTTACAACAAAGCTTTCTTGATCAGAGCCTATTGGACCAGGGAATGCTAGCAACTTACTTAGCGAAAATACGAGTGCTGAGCGTGTCTAGTGCATGCTGCCCATAATTTTCCATAATTCTTTATTAGCATATACATAAATAAATATATGCCTTCGGGGATTAACTACTTTCTTCGTGAACGTTTAACGCCCGAAGCACAGGGCGTGCCACAGGCACATCTCCGACAAGGAGATTTTAAATACCGCCGATTTTTGACCACATGCCTCTTATACATGCATATACTACTTGTACATTGATTTAAATGAATTTACAAGTATGTAAATTGTTTAAATTCATGTATATTATTTAAATTATAGTGGGCATGGTATGCGTGCGTGTGGGTCTGCGGCTATACGACCTCGAAATACCCTACCGTGTACTGCTTCCAGTAGCCGTTCCCAGCGACTACGGTATAGTTGCCTATAGGGAACTTGTTAAAGGCATATTGATTCCCTAGAAGGCCTGAGTTGCTCCAATATCCTCCTACTACAAAAGTAGTTTGTATAGGTATCGTTGCGTACTTGGTTGTATTCGTTCCGCTTGTGAGTATGTAGATCGTTGCGTTATCGCTGTCAGGCCAGAAGTAATAGGAAGTGGAGATAAGCTCTACAGGGCAGCCGAAGTAAACGCCAGGCTGCCATAGCTGCAACTCTCCCGTGCCGTTGCTTATGCTGCTCAGGTTATAGTGCCCTTTGAAGACCGCTATACCAAGAGGCATCTCCCAGTTGCCGCACGCTGATGTCGAACCCAGCGTTATCGTGTTCGGCTGCGTATAGTAGCCATGTGTGGAGATGTTGTATGCCTGTGAAGCTGTGTTGAAGAGGTTTACTTCTATTGAGACGTTGCTGCCATAAGCTACTGTCTGGTTTGGTATCATGAGCGTAAGCCTCATGGAATTGGAGATATTGCTTGAATTGAAGCTTGAGGGTTTGATGTAGGGCATAGTGTAGAGGTTCGATATGGCAACTACAGCGATGAGCAGCACTACGATGGCCACAAGTGCGATAATCCAGCCATATGGGCGTGTCTTTCTTTTCTTTGCCATATTACTATTTTGACTTAAACACTTAAATTATAGATGTGCGCTAGCGTGAGCCTAAGAGCGTCAGGAGAGTTGAAGTTGTACCATGTAGGGCTTGTCTCCACTCACTTCCTTACAGTCTATCCTGACTGATAAGTGATTTCCAGCACCTATGGGTGGGATTACATCAAAGGACTCGGTTTTCTGAGCCTCTAGCGCCTCCAGCGAGCCAGTATACAAATGACGTTCGTTTATGTATACAGACAACATGCCCTTTACATGATGGGGGTTGTCAGGTACAGCTATTGTCACTTTATTTAGTGTTTCCAGTGTGGTGAAATAGCTTTCACCAGCAGCAGAATTCTGCGATACTACGAAGTAAGGTCGGCCTGCTGTTCTGCTGCCCGCTTTGAGTTCGTGACTTGGTTCATTGAATTTGAAATCTACGGTTCTAGCCATAAAATCTATTATATTTCAATGCAAAAATTTTTATCTTTATTTGAAATCATTTACAAATTGCGGTACTGAAACTCCTTTAGGCCACTTCGGCAAATTTTGCATATCGCCAGTTCGGAGAGCATTTGCATACGGTTCAGGATTTATTTTTCTCTTACAGAAACCTGCCCACATGCAAAGAAGTCCAGGATCGTCAGGGCAGACGCCTCCTTCAAAAAACTTATGAAGATGCTCGCACATGTCTTTAAGCCCGCCCTCTAATAAAGTTGGGTGCATGGCAATATCAAGTGCAACTATATCGTACTTTCTGGGGCAATTTCCAACAATCCCATAAATGTGCTTTCCGCTTGTAATTGTTTGTAAGATGTCGTCCCTATCAAAAAGCGGTGCAATGTTCTTTGGTCTATTTAATTGCCATTTTCCATCACTGCTTTTTATATGTACGGCTCCGCTTTTATGTCTAGAAACGTGCATCGGCTCTCCTTTTGCAGACTTGAAGCCTATATAGACGTCTCCTTTTTTGGACTTTTTAACTCTCATGCTTTGCCTCTTTTTGATTCCTTGGGCTGTTTGGATCCCCTTACATCTAACTTTCTTTTTCTCTTCCAGTCTGCAACTCCCTCTTTCCAGTATTCTAGGGCTTTTTTCTTGTTATAGAAGTTGTCTATCAGCTTGAGCATTATGTCATAGACCTTGTATGTGACTATTGGTATGACTAGGTCATCAGTAATGGGGCCTATCTGCTCAACCGTCATAGTGCCTCTCCTTCTAACCTCTTCGGCTTTTTCTGCGCTTGCATGATAAATTGCAACTCTGACGAGATTAAGATAGTCTAGGTCGTTATAGAAGGATTGGATACCGAGCAAGCTTAGGCATTTATATTGGGATTTGGGATTTATCAGCGCTCCCAAAGTCAGGCCTTTATCCTGTAGCGCAGCTTGAAGCTTGGAGGGGTCAGCGTTTTTCAGCTTCCTGAATAGCTCGTATCGTAGGATATTCTCGCAGCAGTTCACAGAGGAGGAGATTGAAGCCAGCCAGCTGCCCTGCTCGTAGGTAAGATAGGCCTCTTCAGCGAAGTGTGGTATGACAGATGTCAATCTATACCATTCTTCATCAGCATCGCTCTGGTCTGTAACAATGACATGTGGTTCAGGAAACGGTATATAATTTGGGTGCAATACTATGACTGCTGGCTGTATATCTTTCGGGTATACCTCGCCTTCATAGTCAATCCTCAGATTTCTGTGGTTTAGTTTTTCTTCACGTAACCCGTCCAAGAAATCTACGGGTAAATCATCTTGAAGTTTACCTTCCTTGATTTCCTTCTCCAGTGCCTTTATGGCTTGCGATACAGAATATTTGTACCTCTTCTTTTCAATTGTAAGCATGTCCTTCTCGGTAAGGCCATCCTCAGATTCACTTTCTCCTTCGGTCATGTCGAATGCTCCTATAAATGTCCAATCTGATCCTTTTGCCATACTGTTATTATGCGTCGAATGTTTAATAATGTTTTAGCAGTATATACCTGAGCTTAAGTATGCGTGAGCGAACTGGCGATGCAAAAGAAAATATAAGAAAGGAATTTATAAACAACATGACGTAATACCATTAGTGAGTGGGAGAATGACGAGAGAAAGTGCAACATTGATGGTCAGTCATCGTGTGCTTGAATGGGCGAGAAGGACATATGGATATACTGTTAGCGAAGCAAGCAAAGTAAGCGGAATAAACGAAGCAAGCTTGAGTAAGTGGGAGAGTGAGGATAGCCAAATTAGCTTGAGTGCAATAAGGAAACTATCAAAACTTTATAAAAGGTCATTTGAAGTGTTGCTGTTGCCTGCACCACCTCAGGAGAGAGCTGATCCTAAGTATAGAATATCGGAGCAGCAGCCTGCTGAAGAAACTAGGGAGACAAAGCTGATTATAAGGGAGGCAAAATGGATACAAGATATTGCTGAAGAGCTGAAGGAAAAAGCAGAAGATAAGACAAAGGCGAAAGTGCAAAGATACGACAGTTCTTCTGCTGCTGAGAAAGCCGCGCAAGAAGAGAGAAGGAAGTTTGGAATAGAAATAAGTACACAAATGAAATGGAGAGACGACAAAGAAGCGCTCAGAGAGTGGGTCAAGGCAGTTGAAAGTAAAGGAATATTAATTTTCCAAGTATCTATGCCTGTGGGAGTCAGAGGGTTTTCGATACCTGAGAAGGACCCTCCTGTTATAACATTAAATACAATAGATACCCCAAATTCTAGGATTTTTACTCTATTTCATGAGTACGCGCACATCCTGTTAGGGGAGTCAGGAATTTGCGATCCGTCAAACCTTCATGTTCTCGAATCAACCAAAAGGAAGAGTATTGAGAACTGGTGTAATGATTTTGCAGCGGCATTCATGATGCCTGCAAACGATGTAAAATCACTTGCAACTAGAATCGGAACTAGTCAGAGTAGTATATCTAAAATGTGCCGTGATCTCAAAGCTAGCACAGAAGCATTGTTGATAAGACTTTACGAACTAAACGTCATCGAATATGGATTTTTCAAGCAAGAGGTCGAATTAGCTCATAAAAGAAGCATCACTTACCAAAAAGAACAGGTAGAGAAGCGCAAAAGACTTAGAGAAAAGATGAAGAAAGAAGGGAAGGAACTGAAGATAGACGTAGTAGGGAGAGCTAGGAGAATACGTGGTACTAATTTCATCAGACTTGTCCTCTATAACAGAAGCAAAGGTACCATAACAACGAAAGATGCTATGGATTATCTTTCTGTTGGGCCAGAAAATCTAGACAAGCTACAAACTTCAGTTTAAGATGACATCCATGACGAACGTATACTGCATAGATTCATCATCCTTGATAGATATGCAGAGGTACTATCCGATAAAAAGGGTTCAAAAATATTGGTCTTTACTAGATGGATTAGTGCAAAACGGAAGATTGATTGCGCCACTCGAAGTTTTTAAGGAGATAGCGAAACCATACGAACCATATCCTTGGTGTCATGGGCACAGGAAGGCCAAAAGATTATTCATAAGTAGGTTTCAAGGCAAATACACCTCTGTGCAGAAAATAATAAGTGAGTGCCCAGGGCTTATAGATCCGAACAAACCAACTTCTACGCAAGCCGATCCGTACGTAATTGCATTGGTACAATATGCTGCAACTAGACTAGTGCAGAGCACACTAAACTCAACTCGTAGCAGGAATACTTACATAGTACTTACCGAAGAGCAAGGAACAGGAAATACAAACAAATATAAGATTCCTGACGCCTGTAAAAAATATAACATAGCCTATTATTCGATGAGGAAATTGTTGGACTTAGAGAACTGGACTCTATAACGGAATCTCTTTATAATCTATTTCTGAATATTTCAATATGAGCGTTTCGAATACTTCAAATCAGGTATAATCCCCTTCGGTAAACGCCGGGGATTTAACCTGCCGACGACAGAGCTCGTTACGAGATTTTGCTTGTCGTCGACAAAATCTATCGAATTTATGGACCGCCCGAAGCAGGGATTGAACCTGCGACCTACTGGTTAACAGCCAGTCGCTCTCTGAATACAAAACAGGGTTTTGTGTTCTCATTTCTCCACCAAGCTAATTCAACCATTCGAACCTGATTTCTGTATGCTCTTTTGAAAACTAGCCTTTATATAGCATGCAGGTACGATTTTGTGAAATTCGAACCTGAGTTGAAAGGCCTATAACTGCGTTAAGCAGAACGGTCTTGAGACTCTCATGTAAGTATATTTATAATTCCAATTGATAAGCATAATCATGTCTCTTCTATTAGGGGTAGTTCTCGGTATTATCTGTTTTGTAGGCTTTGGTTTATCCGACTATTTTGGTGCTCTCTCCTCGAGAAAAATAGGAGCTTTCCAGTCAGTTATTGTGAGCAGAATATTCTCACTTACTATCATGTTAGTCATATTGTTAGCTTTCTTTAAGCTGCCATCAATAGCACCAATAACGTGGGCACTTTTAGCCGTAACTAGCTTGCTTCTGTTGCTAGGCTATATGTGTTTTTACAAGGGATTCAAAGTCGGTATGGTTTCTATAATCTCGCCTATAGCAAATTCTGCAGTAATCATTACACTAGTTCTGGCCTTACTGTTCCTTAGTTACACTCTTACAACTTTCGAAGCTGTAGGTATAGTTCTCATAATAGTTGGAACTTTGTTGGTTTCATTTGAATTAAAAGAATTAAAGAAACTAAATTTCAAAATTGCCGTGAAAGGCTTTTGGTATGCAATTGGCGCTATGCTATTTTGGGGCATAGGAAGTTTTCTTGTTATAATTCTTGTCGATCAACTTGGCTGGTTCGTACCGATATTCCTTGTGTACGTTTTCTACTTTACATACTCCGTAATATATGCCGCTTCGCGCCGTGTAAAATTCACAAAATTGAGGCCTGCTCTTCCTATCACTGCCTTAACAGGCATTTTGGCAACAATAGGATTTCTAGCGTATAGTATTGGAATAACCTTGAACTACACTCTTATTGTGCTAGTTCTTCTTGGCGCGGCACCAACACTTACGGTAATACTCGCTCTCACTAGGTTGAAAGAGAAGCTAGAAATCAACCATAAACTAGGAGTGTTGCTGATCTTAGTCAGTTTGGTTCTACTTTCGCTGTAGTTAGCTACTATCTACGCACTATCCATGCTTTCCTCATTTCATAGATAGTGTCCTTCTCTCGAAGAAATTTTCGCTCAAAAATTTTGTCGTCGAAACTACTATCCATTAAGTTGCAACTACACGCACTGACATTCCATAGATAGTAAGCCTTCGCCGCCTTCGGCGGCTCGGCTGTCGCTTTTGCCCCCACCCAAAAGCGACCCGCTTAGGTTCCTTAGACTGCTTCGTTGGAAGCTTGAGCTTGGTTGCAAGCGTGCCTCTCGTGAGCCTGCGCAGCAGGCGATAGAGCTAGGCTAAAGGAATCAGAAACGGAAGATATAAATATGTTAGTGAGCACTAACTATTATATGGACGCTACAGAAAAGAAGATATTGGAAGCCGCATACGAGGTTTTGATGAAAAAGGGGCGAGACAAGGCAACTACATTGGAGATTGCAAAAGCTGCGGGAGTTAGCGAAATGACAGTGTTTCGCAAGTTCAAAAGCAAAGAAAATCTTATACGCGCAGTTTCCACTTTTAAGAATCCGTCGGAAAGCACTATACGCGAGGCCTACGAGAGCCCATCGTTATACGATTACTTCTATTTCGACTTTGTTATGCTTAAAAAAGCACTATCGTTCAGGGGCGAGATACTTGAAGGAAAGGATGGTAGCTTGCTGCCTGGATACGTTTATTTCATAGAATTTTGCGTTGCAAAGCTGATCGAGAACGTTGAAGAAGCCCCATACAACGAACATATATTCGAGATAGTAAATTGGGGTAGGTTTGATATCAGCGATAAAGAGATACAGCACCTTAAAAAAACCAGCACCGCTTTTAAAACAGTATTTGACTTAAATGAATGTAGAGCGACATTGTCAGGCTTAAGGCGCAGATTGATAACAACACAAAAACTTGAGGACAAGGAAAGACTAAGCAAGACACTTGATACACTAGAAAAAATGAATACTGAAATCAATTCTGAAATTGTGAAGCTTTATAGCGCGAGGAGAAGAGAAGAGGTTGATCAAGAAGCTGAAAACCTGATGGTATTTCATTGGTTCATGGTTTCTTATGTTTACGAACCACCAAGGCTGTTCTTCAGTACAATGTCCAATCAGACTGCCCGGAGCTATATGCCAGAACCTCAATACTTGACTGGGTTTAAATTCTGTATTGAAAAAATAATGAATTGGCTGACCGGCGATAAATATTCAGGGCAGATTAAAGAAGGCTTAACGGAATTGGAAACTCTGATGGATTTGCACGATTTCTATTCAAGGATGCATGGAAGTGTTTTCAAGGATACTAAATGGGCTAGGATATTTGATGTTGTTGAGCCAAAGTGGGAGGGAAAAGCCCTCTTAAAAGGGGTTAAAGTAATGTACCCATATCAACTAAATCTAATCTTCCGAGGCAGGGAGATTAAGGTTGTAGAAGTAGAGGAATTTGGTGGTATTAGAAGCGATAGAGATGCAGTACAAAGATTATTTATAGATGCAATCTTTGGAGGAATAATGCTGGGAGTTCCAAAGGTGGAAATAGTGTTATTTGAGGAGTATGTGAAAGATGGGAAAGACTGGGACAAGTATTACAGTTACGCCTTGTACCTTCCTATGCATGGCATGATCGGGGATGCTTCTACGTGGTTAATCTTTCCAAGACTAGATGGCACTTCAAACTGGGAATCGTATGATGATATTAAGAAGTATTTAGAGAACAAGATGAAAGACTGGGGGAGAAGGATTACCCTTAGGAAATATAAAATTAAAGCAGACCTGCTCAAAAATTACATAAACAATAAAGAATGGGGATCAATGAAAAAAAAGAACATGGAAGTAAGACAAAACACGAGCCGGGGATTGCTTGCTGAGTTTTTAGCCTATTTCTATATATGGAGTTTGCATAAAGCACAGCTAGTAGAGTTCCATAAGGAGGAAGAGGATACTGATGTCGATGTAGTAGCTGAGGATGCTAATTCAAGGTATATAGTGCAGGTGAAGAACTCTATAACTTCTGATAGGAAAAAGTTGGAGAAGGAGCTTGAAGGAATCGCCAAGCAACTTGAGAAGATGGAGAAAAAATATAGCATAAGGGGCAAGATGACGAAGAAAACCCTTTTTGTTGTTGACTGGGCGTGGGATGAAAAAAAGTTTTTGGAGATAGAGGATTGGGACACATACCTTCAAAATAATTATTTGATTGCACTTCGTATTTTGAAAAAGCATAATATAGACTTGATAATCTATTCGAAAATGAAAAGCGTGATTAAATTTAGGTATAAGGATTTTGAGAAAAAGATAAAGGAGGCGCTTGATCTTTTTGAACCAGAAGATCTAATTTGAAGAGAAAGCAGCATAACACTTTATAACCTATTTTTCATTATCTTATTATGGGGGATACGAGGTTTAGATTGAGAGTAAGCTTTCTTGGGGCCTTACTCAGAGCCTTCGGCATAACTTTCGTAGTGTGGATAATTCTACTACCTGCATCTTTGATTCTAACAGTTGCACAAGTGCACTACAGCTTCAACGGATGGCTTCTACTTCTCTTCTTCATCATTCTCGGCTACTACCTAGCCTTCAGATGGTATTTGCCATCGTTTCCGCTTCAAGTGAGCTCAGAATACCTAGCCACGCCAAAGCGCGTCAGACTAATCCAACAAAGAGGAGAACCTCGCGAAGAGCGCGAGTTCAAGCTGGAAAGACTTCGACCTAGCAAGATAGACCTGAAGGATTACATCCACACAAAAAGCAACAGAAACGTTCTCATAACAGGCTCAAGTGGGCAGGGAAAGAGCAAGCTGACGCGCCATCTTCTAAACGAGATGAGCTACCAGAAGGTCATATTCTCTTTCAAGGCAGGAGAGGAATACCTGAAAATGGGCTACAACATCAGAGACATTTCAAAGACCCTGCCCGATCCTTTCGCCAACTCGGAAGCCTTCATAAACGCCTTTGTTGTTGCGTTTCCGCTAGGCTCTATAGGCATTCAGGCAAGCCTGGTGCCTACTACTCTTGAAAAGCTAGTCAAGAAGAGCCGCAGCTGGCCGGAGTTCAACAAAGTCTTAGAAAAGGAGATGAAGGCTACAAGAGAGACCAACACGAAGTCTGCCCTCTCTTTCATAAAGGCTCACTCAGCAAGGCTGGCCTATGACACCGGAGGTTTCTCAATAGGCAGTGAAACTCTTGTGCTAGATTTCTCATCTCTAAATGAGGATGCCAAGAGCTTCTATGCAGAGCTAGTGCTAAGGCAGCTATACGCTGACCTAGAGCACAGAAAGCGCAAAGACATGCTTATATGCGTAGACGAGGCTCACCGTCTCACCACAGGAGACTTTGGCCGCTACCACACCATAATCGTGGAGATGAGCAGAGAGATTAGAGACAAAGGCATGCTGTGGATAACAACGCAGAACTATACAGACATACCAGACAGCATAAGAAACCAATTTGCAAGCCAGTTCATATTCAAAACAACTGGTCATAACGACATGACGGCTCTTAAGGCAATAGAGCCGCTTCTTGCATGGACAATAAGCTCATTGCCAAAGCACTACTTCGTAGACGCACAATTCCAAGACATACATACACACATACCTGCTTTCTACTACAATCCGCAGGGAGAGGCAGACCTTAAGCCAGCGGTAGATGAGACTACTGCTGTAAGCACAGCCGGCGAGCCTAAAACGCCAGAAGATAGGCCTACGGCGACTATTCATGCCGGACTTCTGGCGATATACTACAATCCAAAAGTGGAGCTCGCCGGGCTGGCTAAGTGGGTAAGCACCAAGAAATTTGTAAACAGTCCGAGTAGCATATATGGAAACAAAGGCAGAAAAGGAATATTTGAAACTGCCGTTTCTCTTGGCTATGCGAGAGAGGTTGGTAAACACTATGAACTAACCTCTCCAGGAAGGAAGTGGATAGAGCCTAAGGAAATCATAAAGGATGCACCCAACTTAGGCTCTGACTTGCATCAGCAATTATTGATAAAAACGATTGAGAAGTTACATGAGGAAAATATGCTAGTTATTGCACCTAAAGAAAACAACGCATTCGATTTGATAGCGTACTCACCGGATAAAAAGAAGAAGTATTTGTGGGATGATAAGAAAGCAAGAGGATATGAGATTCAGACTACGGCTAGAAAAGATTCGATTGTAGCAAATGGCGTGAAGAAGGAAAAATATGGGATACCTATGACTTGGGTCACCTATACAAATGAACTATTGGAAGAAATAAAGAAGCTTGCTGATAATAAAGATGAATATCTATTGATAAAACTGAGTTAGATGAGATTTTTTGTCCAAAGTAGAATAGACCCACAAAGAAATGTATACGTACATTTTGATAAGCAAGTTACCCGCAGGGCGGACATACCAGAATACTTTTCAATAAATGACATAAACGGAGCACAACAAACATATCATAGGAGGGAAGTTAGAGCAGAAGTTGGACCAGAACCCGTTGGTGTGGCCTTAGTAGTAGGGGCATTACTATTCATAATCGACCCGATATTAGGAATTCTGGGCGCGCTTGGAGGCGGGATTCTGTCTACACAATCTGAGGAAGAAAGAGTAAGAGTTTTTAATAGTTCTTAGGTGTTATACTGAACAACTTTATTACGGAATTGATAGCCTACTTCTTTTGGTTAATCATATCATTTCTTTATTTCTATTTTTACTCACACTTTTTCTCAAGAAAAGAATTTGTTGATAGTTTGTTAATAGCAAATGGCACTGCAACATTCTTATATGCATTAAGTGTTACATGGTGGATACCTGTTGTTTTTTCCACTAGTCCTATATACCCAGATCCGATTACTGGGATAAATATTATAATATCGATATTTGCGGGTGCGTATATTGTACGAAGAGAGAGACCACAAAAGATTAGACAAAATCGAACAAATAGTGGAAAACATAAGTAATTCTTGCAATTACCATGTCGAACATAATGAAACCGTTAGGCAAATAGAGCAGGTATTTAGGAATAATGGTTTCTATACGACTAGAGAGTACCCAATATATGTGATTAAGAATAAATCTAATAGGGCTGGGAGAATAGATTTGGTAGCAAGAAAAGGTAAGCTACGTGTTGCTGTAGAATACGATCATAAGTATAATGTGAAATACAAAAGTTTCCAGAAGATAATTCAGATAAAACCTGACGTAGCAATAGGAATAACGGGTTTTGGTTTTCTAGATAGTAGCGTTGCTAGAGCTGAAAAATATATAGGTAAAGTGCCTATATACGTAATCTCACTGAAACAGCATAAATACAAGCTTCTAGAGGGAAACGAAGCGCGTTTTATATAGTTTGGTATGTAAAATGATAACGATTAGATGAATAATAAACTAATCGAGCTTTTTAATGATAAGCTTATTGTAAATAAGATCAAAAAGCGATTACCACGTTTATTTCAGCTTGCCGAGCTAGAGAGCTCTAGAGCAGGTAAAATAGGTATGGAAGTTGGTTCTGTAAGAGAGAAAATAATTAGTTCTCTTCTGATATACAAGTTCGGAGAAGAGAACGTGGAAACGGAACTGCCGATCACTGAGCCGGAAGTGGATGTAAAACTATTCGATATGCCAATATCAGTAAAAACCATTACTGGCAAGGAGCCAAATGGTGTAAAACTCATTTGGACTGTTGATCCGGAAAAGGCTAAGCAATTCTTAGAGAATTGGAAGCCAAGTTGCGATATGATATTGGTACAAGTTAATTGGGGTGGCGAGGGAGGAGTTTATTACATATCATCAGAAACACAGCAGCAAGTATTCAAAAAGTTAGGAAGGGGAGGTTATATCAAATTGCCTAAGCCCGGTACAAATCCAAGAGGCGTGGAGATTTCTAAGGAGGCAATAAAAGCATTAATTGAAGACAAAAACACAAAGACTATTATAGTTAAATGGGAAAAAGATAGTATAGATTATAACCCATATAAGAGATGGGTTGACCTGTGGAGGGAAGATTAATGGCCGACCAACCAAAGAGAAATGGTTCGCACACAAGTGCTTTTGGTAGTCCGAGCCGCGCAAATCACGATTCTTCTAAATTTTATAGTGGCAGGTTATATGAAGGGCTGCCGAAGGCAAAGGAAGATGTAGTATTTGAAGAGAATGAAATACCTGCAAACAAACTCAATAAGGTATTCTGCTCTTCAGCAGAAGACATGAAAGAACTGCCAGATAACAGTGTACATTTGATGGTAACATCACCGCCATACAACGTCGGTAAATTATATGATAAAGAATTGACTTTAGAGGAGTATAGAGGATTTTTGACGAGAGTGTGGAAAGAGGTATACAGGGTTTTAGTACCCGGAGGGAGGGCATGCATAAATGTTGCTAATCTAGGAAGAAAACCGTACATAGCGCTGCATGCGTTTATAATAGAAGATATGCAAAAACTGGGTTTCTTAATGAGGGGGGAGGTTATCTGGGAGAAAGGCGCAAGCGCTAGTTCTTCTATTGCATGGGGATCATATTTATCTGCCAAAAATCCAGTTCTTAGAGATGGGCACGAGTACATTCTCATATTTTCTAAAGAGTCATTTACACGAGGAATTAAACCTGTGATGAAGTCGACCATAACAAAACAAGAGTTTATAGAATACACGAAGAGTATCTGGACTTTTAATGCTGAATTTGCCACTAAAGTTGGGCATCCAGCACCTTTTCCGGTAGAGCTGCCTGCAAGATGTATAAAACTCTATACATTTGAAGATGAAGTTGTATTGGATCCGTTTATAGGAAGTGGGACTACTGCCGTAGCCGCGCTATTGCTAAAGAGAAAATTCGTAGGTTATGATATAGACAAGGAGTATGTTAAGATTGCCGAGAAGCGTATAGAAGAAGCGAAGATAGCAGCGAAGCAGCAAAAGATTACTGAAGAAGTGTACGATCCGCTACTTTGACCATTTGTTAAGACTATTTCTGATTGTATTTAGATTAGACGCAAAAGCGTAGTCTATATTTCTGAATAATTCTTCGTTATCTCTGTTTATGTAGCGCATTGTGATGTCAGGCTTGGCGTGCCTGGCAAACCTGCTGGCCAGCACTACATTGCCATTTGTGGCCTTTGCGAAGTGTGTTATTGCGTAGTGGCGCAGACTATGCGTTGTGAGCCGATATAAGCGTCTTTCTTTATGGTTTGGATAAGTTTCTTCTGAATGACCATAAGCTTCGTCTAAATTCGAAGCTAAAACCGCTTCTCGGAAGACTTTTCTAACGTAGTTGACTTCTACATGCGTTAGCCTGTTTTTAGTATTGTAATCGTGATCTTTGAAGAAGATGTAGCCATCAGCCGTCTTGATTTCTTTAGTATGCTGGCTAACGAACTCTATCGTTTCTCTAAAGAGTTCTAATGGTATTAGCAACGAATCAGTCTTTTTTGACTTCTCATTCATTAACGTCAGCTCTCGTTTGTCGAAGTTGATGTTGCTTATGTGCAACTTGCTAACTTCGCCAACTCGAAGGCCTAAATACGCCTGATACTTGAACAGAAGCCTGAACTTGTCGTTTTTAACATTTCTAAAGAAATGTTGTAGCTCAAGTTCAGTGAAACCTTTGTTTATGCTGCCATACTTCGGTCTGTTGTCGGTTATAAACCTCTTCTTATAGACCTTGTGCAGCGAAGCTTTCATCTCTTCAAGCTTCGACTGAGGCAGCGTTTTTGCCAACTGTTCTAAAGCGTCTAAAAGCTCGTCGAATTCGAACCTGATTTCTGTATTTTTGCTTGGCTTGGAGCTTGGCGCCCGAATAGCTCCGAACCTAGTTTTGTCGTCGTAAAATTTCAGCGCCCGAAGCAGGGATTGAACCTGCGACCTAGCGGTTAACAGCCGCTCGCTCTACCACTGAGCTATTCGGGCCTAATTGTTCTGTTCGTTTGCCTTTTTGAGCTTTTTGTTTTGCACCTACAGGCTGAAGAGCTTGCTTATCAGGTACATCACAGCGTATACCGGCTCGTATATTATAGGAAATGAGACTATTCCCCCTCCGGTGGCGAAGTAGTCGCCAAGTATCGTAGCCTTTGTTATCAGCGTGACGCTTGTCTGCTTGTGCACCAGCGGGCTGGAGGTCGAGCTGACGTTTATGTTGATGCTGTAGACCCCTGGCTGGCTGACCGTCACCGGGTATGTGAATTTCTCCTCAGAGTGGTGCAGCGCTATGACGCTCTGCGTTATGTTGTATGCGGGGACGCCGGTGATGCTTATCTGGAAGAGGCTGTCAGACACGCCGGTGTTGTTTATCGAGACGTAGATGTCAGTTGGCGTGCCGGTGCTCTCGTATACCGTGCTTGGTGTCACATTGAGCTTGAATACATTAGGGGTAACGTTCACAACTGCTGTGAATCTTAGCGCACCGAACTTTGAGTAGTTTCCAACGTTTACAGCCGTGAGGTTGAAGCTGTAGGAGCCGTTCTGCGCGTTTGGCGACGGAGTTATCTTAACCGAGAGGGTTGGGTTGTATAGCGACGAGTTTGCGGCTATCCAGCCGGCCGGCAGCCCAGAGACCACAAACTTGTTCCATGCAAGGTTGTTCACTATGCCGGTGCTGTTGGCCGTTGCTGCAGATATTGTCACGTAGAATGTCTGCCCCGGCCCGTCCTTTCCCAGGTATACTGTTGAATTCACGCCGCTTACCGTGTAGTTGAAGGGCTCGAGCATGTTAATGTATGTCGCGCCGCTGATCTGCGTCAGGACCGACAACATGAGTATTGCAGCGGTTGCATATACCACTGCGCCTTTTGCATTCATAATTATCTCTTTTATCTATTCAAGCACTATCTATTTATACCATTTCCTTTTTTCTCATGTGTATTTTGTGCTGAAGGAGACCACCTGCTGCACATTCGGATAGTTGCCCGGCAGCCCCAAATAAGTGTAGTTAAGCCATACGTATCCGATGTAGGTTCCTCCAAGTATCCCCTTCGATGGGGTGCTTCCTGGCGCGCCGTAGCAGTATACGCTGAACTGCCTTTCGGTGTTGCTGAAAAGGACCGTGTTTGCAGAGAACCCGTTTGTTGGATAATATTGCGGCGCTCCCGATATGGCTATGTTGCCGTATCTCGGCCCGCTGCCGGTGCTGTTTATCTCGCTTGAGCAGGATATCCCGGTTATGTCTATCGAACCGCCGAGCGATTGGGAGAGCTCGAAATCAAACGTTCCGTTCGGGAAGAGTGCAAACCCTGTGCAGGAGAATGAGGGCGCGGGTGTGCAGTAGTCTGGAGCGACCTGCGGGGAGAAGACGCCGAACTGCAGTATGAGGTAGATGACGACCATTATCACCAGGATGACTATGCCATATGAGGTCATGAAGTCGATCGCAGCCTGCGACCTCGCGAAACCCTGGTTTTTCATAGAATCATTGCCGCTCCTGCTTCTCGTCCTTCTCAGAGCTCTTTCCGACGTGCAGCCTGACGCCGTTCGCGTCCCTTGTTATCTTTATGTCAAGGTCCTTCATGTCGAAGAGCCTTTGCAGCTCATCGTAGGTGTACGCGCCTATGTCCCCAGCAAAGCTGCCCCTCCTCTGTAGTATCTCGCTTCTCCTCTCTTTTATCTGGTTCTTGTCGGTTTCCTCGTATATGAGCGAGAGCCTTGGGACCTCCTTTGACTCAAAAAGGCTGTCTATGTTCAATTCGAGGAGCTTGTAGCCCGCGTCCTGCAGTATGAACGGGAGGACGCCCACGAATTCGCCCCTCACCTCATCGGTAACCGCGTTCACCTCCTCCTTCACCCCTGCCACTACGAACTCGTCGCTGTTGAGGAATCCGGCGAATACGCCGGGGCCCTTCGCCCTTATGGAGTCCTGGATGAGCTGCGATATCAGCCTGAGTATCACTATGCCGGCGTGCTCCCCGAATTTCCTGACATACGCGGCCAGGCCTTCGACCTTAAGCGTGCCTATGACGTTCTTGTCCTTCTCCTTTATCGAGCGCTCGACCTCCTTTGATATCCTCTCCTCATCGGGCAGGTCTATTAGGGGGTCGAACCTCTTTCCCTTCTTCTTGAGGAATATCGTTACAAGGGTCCTGAGGTCGTTTGGATCGAACGGTTTTTTTATGTAGTAGTCGGCGCCGTACTTCAGCCCCTTGAAGCGGTTGCTTGTCGGGTCCATTGCGCTGACAAGTATGACGACCGTGTTGCTGGTGTTCGGGTCGCTCTTTATGGTCTGGCATATGTCCAGCCCGTCCTTGTGAGGCAGCATCAGGTCCAGTATGATGAGATCCGGCCTTACGGTCCTGACAGCCTCTATCGCCTCCCCGCCGTCGTATATCTGCCCAACCTCGAACCCCTTTCCTATCGAAAGGGCCATCAGCTTGTTGATGTTCTTGTCGTCCTCGACTATGAGGACCCTCCTGAGCGCGTTGTCCTGCTGTAGTATATAGTATGTAAGAACGCCCCCGCTGCTCCTCGATGCTATGAGCCTTGCGGATTCGAGCTCCTTGAGGGACCCCTTCAGGTCATTCTCGTTGACACCACGGCTGAACATCATGTCGCTGAGCTCGTTGTAGCTCAGCTGCTGCCTATCATTCACAATAGAGATTATCTCCTCCTTTAGAGGAACGTTTTCAGACATCCGGTCACCTACTCAGATATTGACGCAAAGAATATTATGCTTTGCAGAAAACGGCCGTTTACTATACGTTCTGAAACCTGTGCTTTCAAAAGGTATAAATATCTGGAAGTGTGTTAAAAATGTGGATTACATGAATAGCACCCTAAAGTATCTTCTGCTCTTCTCGGCATTGTTTGTTTCGGTTTCGGGAATCACGTTTGCCGTGATCATTATAGGCCCAGGCGGAGGCGGCACCACCACAATATCCCCGCAGCCGGCAAATTCGCCAACATCTTACTCTCCAGGCAGCTTTGATTTCTACACCTTGATAGGATCCGTACTGAACTATGGGGTCGAATCAGGAAACCCAGTCATAACAAAAAGCCTTTTGGGAGGCGGCGGATGGCCACAGGAGAATAATACGGTATCTGCATTCAACCCTTCATCGCCATACACGGCCATAGGATCTGTTCCAATCTCTAATCCTCCAATAGCGAGCGTCAATGGGGGCGGAGTATCGTTCTCGACGTTCCAGACAAACTCTGGTGACAAATACGACAACATAATGAGGCTTTCCAATTTGCAGGAGCCGTTCCTTGCCCAAAATGCGGGAATTTACAGCGAGAACGAGTATCTCTGGCTTACGGGCTTCCCGGTATATGACCAGGCCGCATACAGCTTCGCACTCCTCGATTCCGGAGGCGCATATCAGATCACATTCAACAAGCAGATCCCTTCGTCCGCAAGCGACGTGGAGGTGCTGTCGGTGCTTGGCAACTCAGACAATAACGGGCAGACCTCTTTCGAGATATACAAGCTGTATCCACCAACAGATGAAGTAGTGAGCCCAACCAATTCTGTAGCGGGAGGAAGCATACTGATATTTGGACCGGTTCCAAAATGCGCAAGCGGAGGGGAGGTGGGCAAACCCGCATGCTTGCA
>DATJLP010000010.1:0-24159 GCA_035509375.1 Candidatus Acidiferrum sp. | reverse complement strand
AACTACAGAAGGAAGGTAAAGGTCATTGCTGACGGCAATTAAAAAGGCATAAATATCTGGAGCTATTGATTGGATATTATGCCAGTAGCAGAAAAAGAGAGGAGAATTGCCGTTTCGCAAACCCCCCTCAGGCTTGGGTTTGGAGGAGGCGGTTCGGACATACCTGCTTTTTTTGAAGAGCACCCTCCAGGTGCCGTTGTCTCTGTTGCAATAAATAGATATGTAACTGTTGTTGCTGGTAGGCACTTCTTTCCTGATGAAATAAGAGTTTCTTACTCAAAAACAGAAGATAAGCTTTTCAGCATAGAAGAGATGAAGCATCCAACAATCAGAGAGTCGATGAGGCTTGTTGGGATAGGAACCGGTCACCAAACGACTACAGTAACAGATATACCTTGGCAAGGAACTGGTATGGGATCGAGCAGCAGCTGCACCGTTGGTGTACTTAACGCATTTCACGAGCTAAAGGGAGAGCACGTAAGCCGCCTGCAGCTCGCAACCGAAGCTGTCAGAGTCGAAAGAAAGATGGTTGGTGATAAGGGAGGCCTACAGGACCAGTACATGGCAGCCTATGGCGGAATCCAAGAGATGGAATTTAACAAAGGTTGGAGCGTGACGATGCGCGAGATACCCATAACAAGCGAGGCGCTGAGGGTTTTGGAGAAGCATGTAATGCTGTTCTATACCGGAGTTGAGAGGAAATCGACAGACGTGCACGAAGATCAGGAGAAAAAAATCGCCGAGCACCTTGATGATTATGCACTCCTGAGACAGAATGGAAGAGATATGGCACGTGCCATAGCGCCGCGCCTAGATGTGGGAGAGGTTGGGCGCCTTTTGGATGAAGACTGGACGATAAAGAAGAGGCTTGCTAATGGTGTTAGCAACGAGCAGATAGATGCATGGTACGAGAGGGCCAAGCAAGCTGGCGCACTTGGCGGAAAGATAACCGGCGCAGGCGGTGGAGGTTTCCTCCTGGTGCTAGCAGAACGGGAGAGGCAGCCTGGGATAAGGAAGGCTCTTCCAGAGCTGAGGGACATAACGGCAGAGGCACCGTTGGAACTTGGTGTCGATGGGAGCAGGATAGTTTTCTCCTCTTACTAGCAAAAGGGCGCCAAAAAAAGTATATATATCTGAAAAGACGTCAATAGATAGGTCATGTAATGCTACGCGAGGTAAGGGCAAGAACACCGCACAGGGCCGCGATAGCCGGCGGACCTACAGACACTCCAGAGGTCTACAATAGAATAGGGGGCGCAACCCTAGGCTTTGCGATAGAGCCTACCGCGACAGTCACTATAACCCCAAGGTACTGGGATGATGAGAACGCATTCCTGAGATATTCAAAGAGCATCGAGTTTCCTACCGTCGCTGCGATGGGCGAGGACCAGCCGCAGCGCATCATAAGGTCTGTTGCCGAATTCGCAGGCGTGGAGAAGGGATTTGAGCTTACGAGCCAGTCGGGTACATCATATTCAAAGGGAGGGAGCGGGCTCGGTTCAAGCTCGGTGTTCACAGTAACGGCGGTGAGGGCATTCCTCGCAGCCTCGAGCGAGAAGTTCGCTGCAGACCCGCTTACAACAGAGGAGAAGATAGAGCTGGCGGAGATCTCATACCACATAGAGAGGCGCAGGCTAGGCCAGACCGTTGGAAAGCAGGACCACTACACATCTATTTTTGGAGGGCTGAATTTTTTTGAATACCAAAAAGGCGGGACGGTTCAGGTGACTCCGATAAACCTAAGCGTTGAGAACCAGGTGAGAATAGGAGACGAGCTTCACCTCTTCTATGTTGGGGGCCACAGGGACGCGCAGACCATACTGAAAGGGCAGGCGAAGGTCGTGGGCGACAAGATAGATGTCCTCCAGAAGATAAAGGGGCTGGCATATGAGGCGCGCGACAGGATACTCTCTGGAGAGATAGATGCTATTGGGGACATACTTCACAGGGGCTGGGAGCAAAAGAAGACTCTGCTCGGGGAGATAAGCAACGAGCACATCGACAAGATATACAGGCGGGCACTCGGTAGAGGAGCGACAGGCGGAAGGTTGGTGGGCGCTGGCGCGGGAGGATACCTTCTAGTGCACATACCCCCAATGAACTTCAGGGATGTGAACACAGCGTTGAGAGAGGAGGGCGCGGAGCATAGGAGGTTCGCTGTGAACTATGTGGGAAGCACCTTGGAGATTCAGCAGGAAGGGGGAGCTCTTGGAAGCATGCTGAGGCCCAACAGGGTCACCTGATTTCCGTACATCTTTTTCCGTTTATGACACTCTCAGCATTGGATAGGTTTCCTATCCTTGCAACCTTTCCTCCGTTTTCTATGAAGGAGATGCAAGCCTCCAGCTTTGGCCGCATGGTACCCTGTTCGAAATCTCCAATCGTCTTCTTGAGCTCTTTTGCTTTTATCTTGTGTATCGGCTTCTTTCTGTCATCGTGCACGTAGTCTACATCGGTAAGTATGATCATCTTTTTCGCTCCTATTTTACTCGCAAGCAGAGCGGTTGTCCTGTCCTTGTCTATCACGGCGTCCGCGCCGGTGTACCTTCCTTTTGACTTGAAGACAGGTACTCCGCCGCCCCCACAGCATATCACACCATATCCGTCCTTTAGAAGCCGCCTTATCGTATTGATTTCAAGTATCTCCAATGGCTTGGGAGATGCGACGACCCTTCTGTATGAGCCGCCCGTCCTTACGTACTTGAAGCGCTCTATCTTGAGCTGCCTCTCGAGCTCTTTCTCGGTATAGAATGGCCCAACAGGCTTTGTCGGGTTTGAGAATGCCTTGTCATTCCTGTTCACAGCGACATGGGTTATTACGGTGCTTACCGTTTTCCTGGAGCCCAGCCTTTTGAGCTCCTTGTTAAGGGCGAGTTCGATCATAGATCCTATGAATGCCTGGGTCTCTGCGTTGAGTATTGAAAGAGGGAGTCGCGGCACCCTTCCTTGAGCATAGAAGTTGCGGAGGAGCTCGTTGCCCACCTGGGGGCCGTTTCCATGTGTAAGGACAAAACCGTAGTCCAGCTTTGATAGCGCTCCTGCAAGTTTCTTAGAGGCCATCTCTGCATTGCGCATCTGTACTTTGAAGGTTGACCTCTCGCCTTTGAGAAGGAGGGCGTTGCCGCCGAGCGCGATTACGATGCTGTCCACATTGTTAGATGCAATCAAAACCTTTTATGTTTTTCCAATTTTAAATAGAGCCTTCTCAAGCCATGCTCGGGCTGGGCTGGACTGGCGCTTCGATGGGAGTGGCAACCCTCAATTCATAAGTCACCCTTACCGGCCTGCCTTTCGCCGGCGCTCTTGTGGTGAGTTCGAATGTGACGGCCTGGTATGGCTCGCTTGGGCCGTCAGGGCTTCCTCTTAGCATGAAGATGAACCAGCGGTCTTTGAAGCCGAGGACCTCCATCCCCTGTTCATTCCTGTGCGGTATTATTATCCCTCTCTTAAGCTGTTGTGCAAGCATATTGCCAGCAGCGTCTGTATCCGCTTCCGTATTGCCCATCAGCCTCTCTTTCACGCGCCTGAGCGCGTGGTCGCTCAGCCTTACGGTGATCTCTTCCGGGCCGCTAAACTTTGGGACCCTTCTTGGGATCCATGGCCTGTTGAAATCCTTGTCCGTTCTGTGCTCGTGTTCATCTTCGAGGTTTTCCCTTCTCCTGTGCGATCCGTACCTATGGGTCATAGAAAATGCTCACCTTCATCTAATATTTATGGCTTTTGAGAGCTCAACCAACCTGCCGCAGCCTGGCAGGTTATAAAAAGGCAAGCACGTCTAGGCTTGGCAGGCCTCAGCCCCAAATAGATTCCTTTTCAACAGGCTCTGCGTGGTATCGGATTTTGGCTTCGAGGCTGCGGTCCTCCAAGAGCACTATGGCCAACAGCGTTGGCAGCCAAAGCGGTGCGGTAATCGCAGAAAGCGCGTCAGCATAATCAGGTTTGTGATGCTTGGCTATGGCGTTCTCATCCCCAGCGAAAAACCTTCTCGGTGTGCGTATCAATGCAGCCACTGCATCCAGGTCATAGAACCTGAGCAGGGTGCCCGGAGATTGTGCCTGGTCTTTTGTCGTTTTGCTTCCTGCCATCATAATATCACAAATCGTCTGTTTATCCAGATATTTATGCTTTTTTAAGAGTGGGGACGCCGATTTCTGCACTCAACATACTTCTTTGTAGTGCTAATAGCTGGCATCTATCTTTACTTCATTAACCCCTCGCATATTCTTTTCGCTGCTTTACCAATTATGAGTTTTGTAGCTCTTATTGCTATCAATTATCCTTTCAGAAGCTCATACAAGCCAACAACAAAACCTGTCCCTCCAAGCAAAAGCGGTATCCAAGAGCCAATTCCATACCCTTTAGCAAAAGCCGCCAAGCCTACTAAAACAAAACAAAACCCCGTAAAAGCCAAAATTGCCGCTCCCTTTTTGTCGTCATCCATAAGCAGATATTACACAGCAAATTCTTTAAAAGAGGTGCTATTATGGTAAGAGCCATACCCACACCCACGCTCAAGCTCAACGCTCGCCTGCCCCTAGAGCCTCCGCAGGAGGCGATCGGGCAGGCTCGCTCGCTTATCCCCCCCACAACCCCCCTCTGCTCCTCGCCCACTCCGCTACTCGTGGGCTCGTCGCAAGCAAGCGAGTGGCTCGCCAGCTCGCCACTCAGGATACCTCTCTCGACAGAGAGGTATCGACCAGAGAGGTCAATAGTCGGTCTTCGACCGACGTTCTCCAAAGCAGCTTGCCCCCCTCACGCTGTAGCAGATACACCACCCCAGCAGGGTTCCCATTACCCGAACAAGTGCGCGGGCTGCGGCAAGCAGATTCCAGCGAAGAGCGTGTTCAAAAAGAGCCATTATCAAGTTTCGGGTTTTATCAAAAGCTCGCTTGGCTCGAGGTGTCGATTATGGCTATAAACGAGAACACCAAACTTGAAGAGCTTCTACGCATAAAAGGCGAGATAAAGGAGCTATTGCCCTATCTTAGCAAATGGCGAGTAGAGGAGCTTAACAAGCTAATAAGTCAGTTCTATCTGCATAAATGGAAAAGAAGGAGAACGCCTCGCTACGGAGCTATCAACAAGGGCTTTACCCAAAAGGAGCTTGAGGTATTCCTAGACGCTGTAAAAGAGCCTAGATTTAAGCTCCTGTTCTCTTATCAGGCTTATCTTGGGCTTAGGATAGGGGAGGTCTGCAAGCTCAACCTGAAAGACTTTGATTTCAAGATAAGGGAGCTTAGGGTGCATACCGAGAAGGCTCACACGCTCGATACGCTGATAGTGCCTCAATTCCTATTTGAGCAAACCCTGCTCTACATTAACACCTATCAAAAAGAGATAGAAGCGGCTGAGGGTTATTTGTTCTATAAGGACAAGCAAAAAAGCCACAACAAAGGCGATTGCATAAATCTGAATTATGCTAGAAACAAATTCAGGGAATATATCTCTCTAACCGCTCTTAATGAAACATACGCTTCTACTGACGAGAGCACACCTGACAGGACAAAAAGAACCCTCCACAGGCTCACTTCACATTCACTAAGGCACTACGCAATTACCACTTTCAACAGGGCAGTTAATGGGAATATTACCTTAACAAAAGCGTTCGCTAGGCACAAGTCGGTGAACTCAACACAAGTCTATATTCATACTTCTAAAGAGGAGCTTTATGGGGCGATAGATAAGGCATTTTTTGATGCAGCGGAGATAAAAATGAGAATGATAAAATGATGAGCGTAAGTTTATTATATATCATAATTGGAATGTTTATTGCTGTAAGTTGTTTGGTATATACTATGTTATATTTAACAAAAGATGGTGCAAATGCGTTATCTGACGCTTCCGATGAAGTTAACAAAGCCAAAGAGATTACAAGAAATTTGAAGTCAATAACATTTGGAGGGATATATGGAGCAGTAATGAGCTTAAGTTTTGAATTTATATTTAGTCCAGTATTATTCCCCAACCCTTCAAATCAAGGTGGTTTAAGTTTCTTGGGAATTTTTATGGCTATAATAGCTACAATCCTATTTTTTGGACAGTATCGGGCATTGTATTACTATGGCAGTAGATATAAGATTTTTACTTTAAGTTTTAGCGACAAAGAAAAATATAAGAAAGGAAGAGAACTGATAATCAAGGCACTCCAAGATAAATTCAAAGATAGAGTGCGAATCGATGGTATAAATGAAGGAGAAAAGGGGAATGAAGAGGCAGCCATATACGTAGATGATAAAGATAGACAAAGATGGATAATGAGATTTACTTATGAACCAACACTAATGGCAATATCTGTAAGGATTGATTTAGAGCATAAATTTGCCCAGCAATTGGTTCGATTACTTAAAACAACTCTTATAGGAGATGATTCTGCTAATAAAAGGATGATTTTCTGAGAAACCTAAATTCTTACAAAAACAAAAAGTGGGGACGCCGAGATTTGAACTCGGACGACTAGCTCCCAAAGCTAGTAGTCTACCAGGTTAGCGTACGTCCCCTTCTATTGATAATGATATCTACTTCTTTAAGGATAGGCTATAAATACTTTGTTGGAGAATGGTTAATACTTACTGATTTTACTGAGTTTTGTGGGGTCAAAATGAACACTCTGGATCTTCCATGGCAGGAGAAGTACAGGCCGAAGAGCCTTTCTGAGGTAATCGGGCAGAAGGCCATAGTCCAGAAGCTTGCTTCATTTGCAGAGAAGGGAAACTTCCCTAGCATGATATTTGCAGGCACAGCAGGAGTTGGAAAGACATCGTGCGCGCTCGCTATGGCGCGCGACCTCTACGGCGACAATATAGGGAGCGCATTCAAGGAATTGAATGCCAGCGTCACCCCAGATACCCCAATACTGATAAGATGTTCGGGTAAGATGGAGAGGACGACCATAGGCGAGGTAGCAAGCCGGTATTTTGACGGCCAAGAAGGCAAATACGCATACCCGACAGACTTGGAGGTGCTATCTTTGGATAAGAAGACCTTGAAAGTGGGTTTCATGCCTGTCAAGAACATATCCAGGCACAAGGTTAGCAGAATCAGAAAGATCCGTTTTGAATCTGGGGAAGTAAAGACGACTTTGGACCATTCAATCATAGCCTTGGACGCAAATGTTAACCCAACGAGTGTCAAGGCAGGCGACCTCAAGGTCGGCGACCTGCTGATCACCTTCAAGTCATTAGTAAAGGGCGATGAATCAACAACGATTGACGTAAGTAAGTTTGCGCCAAACCAGTTTGTAACTTCGCTCAGGGGCGGGAAGTTCAGGAATCCAAAGATAAGAGCCGTTTTAGATAAGTTAGAAGTCGATAGAGATATTTCCTGGTTCTTTGGAAGCTATATGGCAGAGGGCGTAACAGGCTTCAGAACCGGCACAAACACCAGCGGGATAACCGTACTAACATATGCCTATCCAAAAGAATCAGAATTTGCAAGGCGCTCCTCCGAAGTGGTCAACAGAATGGGCTTTACAACAGGTATGCACACCATAATATCAGGATCAAGCCATCGTGAGTCGGGCCTCCAGATGACCGCCTCGTCAACGCAGCTGGCAAAGTTCTTTAGGTCAAACTTCTATACAAAAGACGCGGTATCAAAAACTGCCCACTATAAGAAAATTCCAGGCTTCGTATTTGACTTTCCCCTCGAGCTGCGCCACGAATTCCTAAAGGGGTATTCTGGGGATGCAAGCGGAGAATGGGACGATACGTTGAGGTACACCTCGGTGTCCAAGAGCCTTTTGATAGATGTGGCTTGGCTGGCCCGCATATCAAAACTGGACAGTTTCCTGTTCGACAGAGAGGTGCGGATTACTTGGAAGAAGCAGGCCTCCTGCTATGCTTACAGCGAACTGATATCGGCAGAGCCATTCATAAACTTCCTTAGCGGGATAGAAGCAGGGTTTAATTGGAGGTACGAGCTGCGGCATTCGCTGTATTATAAGAAATCGAAACGCGTTGAAAAGCAGCTCATAAAGTTCGTTCTTGAGAGGGTAAAAGAGGACGCCCTAACTGAAGAAAAACTTGCGCAACTCGAGCGCCTTAAGATGTTGGCGTCTTCGGATATCTGCTCATTTGCAATAAAAGATTTGGAGGATGCCGACTACGAGGGCTATGTATATGATGTTTCAGTGCCAGGTAGCGAGATGTTTTGGGGCGGAACCACGCCAGTACTGCTGCATAATAGCGATTCGCGCGGGATAGATGTTATCCGTGGTGAAGTGAAGGAGTTTGCCAAGACGATATCGCTCGCAAAGGTCCCCGTGAAGATAATATTCCTTGACGAGGCGGACGCGCTTACAGCTGACGCGCAGCATGCTTTGAGAAGGACGATGGAGAAATACTCTGCCGAGACGCGCTTCATACTGAGCGCAAACTACGCCAGCAAGATAATAGAGCCGATACAGAGCAGGTGCGTGGTCTTCAGGTTCAAGCAGCTTGATGAAGAGGAGATGCGCGAATATATCCAAAGGGTTGCAAAGGCGGAGAAGCTCCAAATCGATGACAAGGGGGTGGAAGCGCTCATCTATGTTGGAGACGGAGACCTTAGGAAGATAAGCAACATACTGCAGAGCGCTGCGATGCAGGGAACGAAGATAACAGAATCGGAAATATACGACATCGCCGCAAGGGCTAGGCCGAAGGAGATCGCATCGATGTTGAGATACGCTGTTACTGGAGACTTCGAGAACGCGAGGAAGGAGCTTGACAACCTCAGCCTGTCGCATGGGATGAGCGCAGAGGATATTCTTACACAATGCTACAAGGAGGTGCAGGGCCTCAACGTTGATGAGAGGGCGAAGCTGAAGATAATAGTGAATATAGGGGAGTGCAACTTCAGGGTCGTCGAGGGGGCGAACGAGCGAATACAGCTAGAGTCGATGCTTGCAAACATCGCGTTGATAGGAAAGGAGCAAGGTAAGTAACAACTCTTTTTAGACTACCGGGCCCTTATTTTTCGAATTCCGAAACAGAGAACCATGTTATTTATATTTGAAGGTTTTGATGAAATTGATTAATTCGATTTAGTGTGTGCTTATGACCAAAATAGGGGAGACAAAGAAGAAAATCCTCAATTCCTTAAAACAAAAGAGCAAGACACTCACCGACCTTAGCAATGAACTACAGCTTGCCCCTTCAACAGTTGCGGAGCACATACAAGAGCTTGAAAGGATGAACGCAATAAGGGAGATTGACGATACGGGAAGGAAGTGGAAGTATTACGAAATAAGCCCAGGCTTTGTTGTTAGCGAGCAGACCTTTGTGAGGAGATACAGGTTTGCCATAAGTGCGGTTGTAATAATATTGATAGCAGCTGCCGCAATTTATTCCTTTTTGCCAAGGGGCTCCACCACATGCGTTGCATCGCCAGGGTATTCATGCAGCGGCGTCTCAGTAACCTCTTCGGGAATGCTCAGCCTTAAGGTAAGCGGATTCAACTCACCAACTCACATAACGGGGGTGGGCTGCAGCTACAACTCTTCTGAGCCAAGCTCGTTTTCCACCCTGAGCATCAATGTCTCAGCCGGAGGCTTTGCCACATTCAACATAACATGCAATACTGCACCGACAAACTTCAACGGGACGGTCCACATATGGCTCAACTACACGCACAACGGCAACGCCAGCGTGGAGAATGTTGCAACGATAACGGTTTATAAGCCGGTCATCGCCCCAACCACCACAACCATAGCGCCTTCGACCAGCACAATAATATCCACAACGGCCGCGTCGACTACGGTTCCCGCAACAACTTCTATAGGAGCTGACTCGACAACCACTGCCTTTACAACTTCAACTACAACCTCTACATCCTCAACATCTACCACGGTCAAAACAAGCACAACCACAACGATTCAGCAGTCCGGATACTGCAACGTCACGGTGACGCTCGCTGCTGGCCAGACAGATACATGCGGGCCTTTTGCAGCGCAGTTCACCGGAATTTCTCCTACGTACGTGTCGCCGCCTTACGCAGCGAACTTCAGCATATTCTTCAATTCTAACCTTAACTTCACCACGCAGCTGACTACCGGCCAGCAGACCTATCCAATAGGCGGTGACAACCTGATTATGACAGTGAATACAATATCGCAAACCAGCAATACGGTAACATTGAGCATGGGCGTGCAGACTAACGTGCCTGCGCTCAGGCCTGGCTGCAACAGCGTTGCTACCATTTATGTAGGCGAAAATGACACATGCGGCGCGATAAAGCTCAAGCTCCTCTACTTCAACAGCACAAGCGGGTCTTATAATCCTCAGGCAGATTTCGCGATCTACTCGAATGGATACCTGATAAACGCCACGCCAATAGCGCTGACACAGGGCAATTCAATTGTGCTTGTGGTTGGAGGGCAGGTTGTCAGAGTCACTGTCAACCAGACATTCTATGGCCTATATCCTTACCAAAGGTTTGCAAAGACGATCTTGAACGTTACGCCGTTCCAGGCTGCCGGCTGCGGGAACACGACTTTGGTTTATGTCTCATTCAATGACACATGCGGGACGTTTACCGTGCATCTCAATGCATTAGGCGGACCGAGAAGCGCTGCGATAAACGTTTACAATAAGGGCGTACTCACAAATGTGAGTGCTTTGACTGTCAACCAGACAGGAACGTATACTGTAAATGGAAACACGCTTAGCGTTTACATGAGCCAGGTAAATGCAGGGCAGTATGCCAACCAGAAGTGGGTCCTGATGAGGCTGAGCGTGGCGCAGTACTTCCCACCACCAACAAGCGGCTGCAGCCAGCTCATAACCATGTATGTGGGCCAGAACAATACGTGCGGGCCGTATACATTCCAGTTGGCAGGGCTGGGCTCGCCCTCCGGCTCTGGCGTAAGGGCGGCAGACGTTAACGTCTATTTCTCAGGCATACTTCAAAATACATCTGCGGTGCTGCCAGGCTCTACTGGCAAGTTTGTAGGGGGCGATTCAATAACGCTGAACGCTTACGTGAATAGTACCGTATACGCAGGCAGCAACCCATATCAGCAGTATTCGACCCTTAAAATGAACGTAACGAACTGGCCGGTCAATTACGGATCGGCATGCGCAACGAACGTGATTGTATATCTCGATAGCAATGTTACTTGCAACAACTTCACAGTCAACGTAAATGGAAATCTGGTTTATACAGGGCCATTAGGGTATAATGGAGGGCCGCCAAATGCAGTGCCGGTGGCCATATACTACAATGGCATACTCTCAAATGTGAGCGATGTAAGGATTGGCACGCAGGGGAATTTCACCGAACAGATAAGCGGAATTCACAGGCTCACGGTTAAGGTGCTAGCCACCCAGTACAATTATACTTCTCCGTATCTGCAATCTTACGGAGATGGTTGGGCGCAGATATTTGTAAACTCCAGCTGAGGCTCAGGATTGGATCATTCCAAATATATCTCCATGGGCCCCGCATAGTCCAATTCTGGGGCCTTTATGTAGAATGTGACAAGGTAGCTGCTCGGTTGGTTTATCGTGAACGGGAGGGCTGGCTCCGTGTTGACGAACTCGAAGGGTTTCTGCAAGGTCACCTTGTCGACCCTCTCGCCGTAGCTCATCGCCTTGTACATCTGTATGCTGTTCTTGAAGATTGCGCCTTTTGGTATGTTGATGATTATCCCTGAGTTCTCTATCTCAACGCTCCTCATCTGAGTGTGAACAATCACCTTGTTTATCTGCACCTTTATCATGCTGCCCTCCTCAGAGGTCAAGGTTATTGACATCGGTCCCGTATATGTGTAATCAGGGGCATCGGCAGTTACCTTAAGCTCAACCTTCTCGCTGCTAGCCACGCTGTACGGGAGTTTCGGATCCGTGGACACAAGCTTAAATGGGTCAGAAACCTCAATCTTTGTAAGTAGTATCGGTGCCTTCTCCTGAGACCTGAACCTCTCCTTTATCGCCTCGAATGGCAGCGCATCCTTCTGTGTCTTGTTCTGGAATGGTATTGTGACCGTGAACTGCTTTTCCTTGACCTCAAAGCCCTCCATGCCGTGCATCGCGCCCCTCCACTTTATGTTGACAGCGGTTATGCTGATCTTGGGCTTGCCCGAGCCCTTCTTGAATAGGTTTCCTAGACTAAACGCCATCGAATCATTTCCGAAATAAGATAGAACAATGTAATATAAATCTATAATGTGATTGGTTGCCGATTGGATGATTAAAGACGGTTCTAAGGCTCCAGATTTCAAGCTAATGGGAGTCGATGGAAAGGCCCACAGCCTGAAGGACTTCAAGACAGAATACCTTGTTTTGTACTTCTACCCAAAGGATCTCACTCCTGGATGCACCATACAGGCAGGGAAGTACTCGAAGAATGTTGGCGCGCTTAGGAAGCTGGGCGCGACAGTTGTTGGAGTGAGCAGGGATGACGAATCGATGCACAATAAGTTCAAGAGCGTCTGCAACCTTAAGTTCCTACTCCTTTCTGACCCTACAAACAAGACGCACAAAGCCTATGGGGCCTATGGCAACAAGGGAGTGTTTGGAATGGGCACTCTAAGAAATACCTACATAATAAGGAAAGGCAAGGTTCTGAAGGTGTTCAAGCGGGTAAACCCTGCCGAAGACACATCCATAGTGATGGAGTTCCTCAAGAAGCAGCGCTAGATGTAACCCAATTCCTGAAGCTTCTTCCTTATCATGTCGGTCTCGTAGTTTGACTTGTCTGAGGTTTTCTTGTCGCTAAGTATCATCCTCAAAAGGAAGGCGACATAGCTCGAGACCGATGGGAAGCCTGTGCCCTCTATGTGCTTTTCCACCTTCTTAAACAGAGTTAGTGGTATAGAGACGGAAGTAAATGGTACTCTGCTCTCTCCTTTGACTTTCATATTAACTCGTTAATAATTAGAAAGGAAAGCTTTTTATATTTAATTATGCTTAATTTAATAGATTATAGATAATTTAGTTGATTGTATGGTCAAGATAAAGGAAAATAAAATGGCGACTGAGCTAAGTGAGCATCCGGACAAGAAACATTGGGAGTCGTTTGCCGCATATCTAAAGAAGAGCAAGGCAAAATACTACAAGGTTTTCTTTCCGAAGAAGTTGAAGAAACTCAAAGACCTTAAGAGTGCTTATGCCGTGATATATGATTCGAGATATGTACCAATGTTTAGCATACCCATAATAATGAAAACTGCTGGGAAAGTGCAAGGTGCAACAATATACTTGAAAGGTTTGATTAATACCAATAAAGATTATAAGGAGTGGGTGGCGGCATGATAAAGCAGGACCTCAAAACGCTAGAAGAAAAAAGCATATACATAATGCGGGAAGCAAAACAAAAATTCAATAACGTAGCTGCGCTCTGGTCTATGGGTAAGGACTCAACAACTATGCTAGCATTAGCAAGAAAGGCATTTTTAGGTAAGGTTCCATTTCCAGTTATTCATATAGATAACCGTGTCGATTTTCCAGAAACTTACCAATTTAGAGAGTATCTAACAAAGAAGTGGAAACTGAATTTGATAGTTGCATATAGCGATATACGTCCTGACTCTGTCGGATCTGCATGCTGTGGTCAAAACAAACCGGATACGCTAAAAAAGGTAATGAAACAATATGGATTTGATGCACTTATTGTATCAATAAGGAGAGATGAGCACGGAATAAGAGCGAAGGAACGCTACATGTCAGAGAGAGATGAGAATTTCAAATGGAACTATAAGAATCAGCGAGCAGAGCTTTGGGATGATTATGCAAGCAAACTTGATGGTGGGGGTCATGTAAGAGTGCACCCCATATTAGATTGGAATGAAATAGATATATGGGAGTACGTTAAGAAGGAACATATACCAGTTAACCCTCTATATTTCTCAAGAAATGGATATAGATTTAGAAGTTTGGGATGTTTGAATTGCACTATCCCGTTAAAGTCAAATGCAAAAAATGTTAACGAAATATTAAAAGAACTAGAAACAACTAAAGAAGAGGAAAGATCTGGAAGAAGTATGGATAAAGAGAGAGAAATGGTAATGCAGCGTTTGAGAGCGCTAGGTTATATGTAGAGGTTGATGTTACGATAAGCAATGCAGAGGCTTGCTGGTTAAGTTCTGTTATAGAAGGGGATGGAACAATATGTATTCTTAAGACTTATTCACAAAAGAATGTTTTAGTGTATGATCCTTGCATTATGTTTGCAAATACTGACTATAAATTAGTAGATGTTGCAAAGAAAATTCTAAAAAAACTTATTTTAAAGGATTTGAAGATTTACAAAGAAATTCTTAAGAGCAGTCTAAAAACAATTTATAAAATTAAAATTTCTTCGAATGAAGCTGTACTTGTAGGTAAAAAATTACTACCTTATATGGTAGAAAAGAAAGGTCAAATGAAACAGCTAATTTACCTGCAGGATATTAAAAAAGTTAATAATTTCCAAAAAAGATCTAAAAAGACACTTGCGCTAATGGAAAAAGCTTATCAAAAATGTAAAGATTTAAAACGCGATGCGGTTTTGGTAGATTTAGATTTTACCACAAAAAATCGGATATCAAAGTTTGGCGCGCTATGGTTAGCTGGTTTAGTTGATACGGAAGGAAGTATATATCTATTCAAGCATCATATAGATCGATATGTTTCCTGTTTAGTAATTACTAATACTAGCTATAGGATAATTTCAGAAGCGAGATATATAATTGAATCTAGATTGGGAAAGAGTATAAAGTTAATCATTGAAAAAAGACCAGAACATCAAGATGTTTATAGAATTAGATTATTAGGAGAAAATGCAAAAGAGATATGCAGATATATACTTCCTCATATGATAAGTAAAAATAAACAGGCTAAGCTAATATTGGACATTCAAAACTTAAAGATTAAAAAAAGGCCTTATTCTACTAAAGTTTCAAATAGAATGGGGACTCTTTATGCTTCATCAAGATACTTGAATCATAGAGGCCCACAGCTTTTGGTGTAATTACATGCTAGTTAAAAATATTTCATTTCTCGGGCACAAAGATCATGGTAAATCGACACTTATTGGGAGTTTGCTTATGCAGACGGGGTCAGCAACCCAAGTAAGAATAAATGAGGCGAAGGCCTACAGCAAAAAATTACATAAAGCATTTGAACCAGCCTTCATTTTAGATAGTTTTGTGGAAGAAAGAGAACAGGAAATGACATATGACACTACTAGGGCGGAAATTAAGTACAAAAACATTGCTTTTGCACTCATTGACGTGCCAGGTCATGAGGAACTAATTAAAAACATGATAAGCGGCGCTTCGTATGGCGAAATTGCTCTGCTTCTCGTCTCCGCAAAGAGCGACGAAGGTATAAGAGATCAGACAAAGAGGCATTTGTTCATATCAAGAATGCTTGGAATAGACAGGCTTGTCGTGGCCGTAAACAAGATGGACCTTGTTGGATACAAAGAGGAGAGATTCGAAGAGATAAAGAACGGACTATCAAACTTCATAGAGAAGATAGGATTTGAAAAAAAGAATATACACTTTGTACCGATATCTGCTTATAAGGGAGAGAACCTTGTCAAAAGGAGTACAAAGATGAAGTGGTACAAAGGAAATACGATTCTCGAAATGCTCTATCAGATGTCAGAGGGCAGGAGGCCCAGCGGCAAAGACAGGCTGAGGATAACGGTGCAGGGCAGGCTTGAGGGAGAATCTGGAGAAGACCTCATAGTTGGAAAGGTTGTGAAAGGGAGCGTAAAGCTAGGCGATGAGGTGCGTATGACCCCGTATAACGAAACTTCTCCGATAGGAGAGATTGTTGTGAAGGGAAAGAGGGTAAAAAGGGCGAACGCTGGAGAGAATGTTGCCCTGGAGGTCCTTACAAGGGGCATGGTCAAGGACGTCAGAGGCTCTGTTATATCTGGAAAACTAGACCCGTTGATACCAAAAGATTCTATAAAAGCCACCATATTCGTGGCGCACCCGCTTGGAAAAGACCTCAAAATGAGATTCAACGGGCTTGAGGTGCTGTGCAATAGCATCAAAATGCTGAAATATGTAGACGTTACAACGGGAACTGAGAGCGCAAAGGGCAAGGCAGAGCCTCTCAGCGCGGTGGTTGCGGAGCTTAAGCTCTCCAAGAAGATACCTGCTGAGAGATATGACCAGACGCCAGAGCTTGGGAGATTTGTACTCTACTCTGGAAAGAGTTTTGCAGGCATAGGGATAGTTAGATGAAGGCAAAGGAGGCGTAGTCCACCACAGAAGTGTAATCGCCAGTTATATCTCCGGAATTGGAGTTGTTTAGAAGCGTTCCTTTCCTTGCCCCAGAGCTTTTTGCAAACATGATTGATACCATTATCGGACCATATCCGCACGAACTCTCGTTCGACTTTTCCTTAAGTTGGTAGAATCTCTTGTAGTCCATCCTCTCGATCTGCTCGAAGAGCGGCCTGTCCTTCCTTTCAGCGACCGTGCTTGATTCATAATGGTTGAAATCAGAGCTAGCCAGCACTGTTATCCTCCTGTTGAGCGATGAGGCGGCCTTGGCTATGACGCTTGAGAGATGCTCTGCCGCGCCTACGCTCTGATTACCCATGCATATGAAGCATGCTCTCTTCTTTGGCAGCAACACCTGCATGAATGGAAGCTGAACCTCTATAGAATGCTCTTGGGCATGGGCCGTCTCTTCCAATGTGAGACCGTCTTCTGCTGCGAGAGCGCCTGAGAGCTCCCTGTCATTCCGGACAATACCCAATGGTGTCTCCCAATCCTCTCCAGAGACCGATATCGGAGCTCCATATCCCGTATGGTTGGATCCTACAAACACTATCGTCTCTACCTTATCTATATCATCGCTCATGCTCATTGCCTTGTATGCATAAGCCGCTGTTTTTCCTGAGTAAATATAGCCTGCGTGTGGTGCAACATAGGATTTTGCAGCGCTTACATCATCCTTTAACTCCGCTTCCTTTGCCGCTTTCTTGACAAACTCGATTATCTGCTCTTTCTTGGATGGATAGAAGCTTCCTGCGACCGCCGACTCTCTGACTCCTTTCATAGTTCCAATTTGGACGAGAAACTTTATATTCGTTCAAAAGGAATCGTAATAGATAACCTTGAGGCTAGTACTTTTCATCGATATGGATTACTTCTTTGCCGCCTGCGAGGAGGTGCGCCACCCTGAACTTAAGGGAAAGCCATTGATAGTTGGAACGAACAGCGAAGAGACGAAGATGAAGGGTGTTGTTCAAGCGTGCAACTACGAGGCGAGAAAGTTTGGGATACACAGCGCTATGCCGACATCTTACGCATACAGGCTAAAGCAGGACGTGGCCTACCTGGAGTCTGATGACGAGTACTATGAGAACATATCAGCAAAGATCATGGCTATGCTCTCGGAGTATGGCTTCAGGATGGAGGTTGACAGCATAGATGAGGCAGCGCTTGAGGCGGAAGTGAGCGGGTATGAAGATGCGCTCAAAATTGGAAGAGAGATAAAGGAAAAGATAAAGCAGAGGCTTGGCCTTCCCTGCACAGTAGGAATAAGCACGGGCAAGGTGTTTGCGAAGATAGTCTGCGACAGCGCAAAACCAAACGGGATAAAGGCCCTTGAAGAGAAGGACATAAAGGATTTCCTAAAGGACAAGGATGTCGACAAGATACCGGGAGTTGGAAAGAAGACCCAGGACAAGCTCGCGTCGATCAAGATAAAGAAGATAGGCGAGCTTGCCAAGGCGGACCCGATGGTGTTGATAGACACCCTTGGCTCATTCGGAAAGGAGCTCTTCCTTATCGCGAACGGGACAGACGAGAGCATAGTCGAAGAGAATATGAGCGTTGTCTCAATAGGAAGGGAGCGCACTCTTGAGAAAAACGCTGAGAAGATGGAGGACCTAGAGCCGATGCTTAAGTCGCTAACAAATGAGGTAATTACAGAGGTGAAGAAGCAGCGCCTAATGTTCAAGACCATAGGGGTGAAGGCGCGATACTTCGACTTCACTGACAGGATAAAGAGCAAGAGCTTCACAAGCTACTCCGATTCTGACGAACTTGTCATAACAACTGCAAGGAACCTGCTAAAAACCATTGTTGGGGACAAGCCCGTCAGGAAGATAGGCGTCAGGGTCTCTTCATTGATAAGCGTCAAGGGTCAGAGAAACCTGCTCTGATTTAGTGTTTTTTATATTTAAACCGCCTTTCATAGTTTTTGTGCGAAAACCATTCTAGTATTATTGATACTATCTCTATAGAGTTGCCTTGTAATGTGTAAACTAATCTCCAGCCGCTAGGTAAATTGTATTTTCTTAAGTTTGTTATATCAAATTTTCTTATATATTCTATAGGCCACAGGTTTCTTTGTACTGGAACCCCCAACGAAAGGGTCCTCTTTTAAGTCGTCTATTGCCCTCTGTATATATGATGCTAGTTGTTTCTCTTCAAATCTTCCTTCCTTAAGCTCTATGAAGGCTCTGTATATAGAGTCATCTCCAAAGGCGACATGTTTTATTCTATCTGGGTTATTCAAGAAACCACCAGATTTTTCCTTTTTAGATCTTCAACCTTTTCTGGGCTCCATATCCAAGATATTGTTTTGTCCTTTTCAATATGTATCTTACCAGAATATTCAAGGTAATCTAGTATTGTCATAAATGTTGTCCACATTACCTTTTTTGGTAAAAGATGCCAAACCTGTGTTACAGTCTTATCGCTTCTGTATCTGAATAAGGCTTTTTCGGTCATAATTATTGTATCAAGTCTTGGAGACCTGTCAAGTTTTTTTGGTATGTATTTCATAGATTGGGTTTGCATATATATCAGCTGATAAATATATCAATTGATAAATATTTAAACGTTTGCTTTTTGCAGGTGATCCCTTACTTGCAGGGCCGCTTTTATGCCGCTTGATGACGCGGTGCCGGCCTGCCTGTAGAATCTGTCAGCGTTGTCTCCAGCAACGTACACCCCCTCTATGTCTGTCAGCACCTCCTGGTGCGTCATTATGTAACCCATGTCGTCCAGCTTTAGCTGTCCGTTGAGGAACGCGGTGTTTGGACTGTGCCCTATCGCCATGAAGACGCCGTCTGTTGGCATCTTTGTCGTCTTGCCGTCCAAAAGGTTCTGCAGTACGGCGCCATTTACACTCTGGTTCCCGACTATCTCAGTTATCGTGCTGTTCCAGATCACCTTTATCTTCGGGTTCGACATTACCTTGTCCTGCATGATCTTGCTCGCCCTGAACTTATCCCTTCTGTGAACGATCGTAACGCTCTTGCAGAACCTTGTCAGGAATAGCGAGTCTTCCATGGCTGTGTCTCCGCCTCCAACGACCAAGACATCCTTGTTCTTGAAGAATGGCCCGTCGCAGGTCCCGCATGTGCTAACCCCGTGGCCGAAGAACTTCGATTCTGAAGGTATTCCCAATGTCTTTGCGTTCGCGCCTGTCGCGACTATGACGGTGTGCGCTTGGTATTCCTCTGACGCCGTGCTTACCCTGAAAGGCCTGCTTTTGAAATCAACCTTTGTAACATCCTCCTCTATGAACCTTGTCCCGAACTTCTCCGCCTGCTTCCTCATCATCTCTATTAACTCGGGACCTTGCACGCCGTTCGGAAAGCCTGGCATGTTCTCCACATCTGTTGTGAGGAGGAGCTGCCCTCCGGATATGCTGCCTGCTATGAGCAAAGGGTTGAAGCCCTCCCTTGCGGTGTATATTGCGGCGCTGAGGCCTGCAGGCCCCGATCCTATGATTATTACATTCTCGACCATCGATTCACGCTAGTATTTGGCAGAAAAGGTATTAATGCGTTAGCCGCCACTAGAAATTCTTAAATATCTGGAAAAGAGCATATCTGTGGTGTTATGCTTCGTGCAGTGGGCGCCAGAGAGGAGAGGGCAGCGCGTTGGGTAGAGCTGAGCATAAGCAAGGAGGACCTGGGGGTAAATTTCACTGCAAATGTTGATAATGGAATCAAGGGTTTCGCTGGAGTTTCGGTGCATTCCTCAACAGTGCCGTACTGCAGGCTGGACATGCTACATGTGAACGAGGATTATAGGGGCCGGGGGATTGGCCAGAGGCTGCTCGATGCGGCAATAAGCGATGCCAGAGAGAGGGAATTTGCTTTCATGCTTCTGGCGGTATCAAAAACGAACGAAGCCGCCATACACATCTATGAAAAGAAAGGGTTCAAGGTCGTTCCCAGCTTGAGGACAGATCTCAGCTCCCTATTTCTGACTGGCAACGAATTCAACCTAATGTACCTGGATTTGAAGCCTCTCGTTCAGGATCGAACGCGGTGGCCAGAATGGCTGAGGGCTTAGTCCGCAAGCCTTTTAAGCGCTTTTATTGATAGGTTATCATGAAAACCGGAATGACTATTGGCCTGGCCATAGTGATCGGAATAGTAATAACGCTCCTGACATACTTTGTAAACATCACTCCGGGCGGACTTGTTGGCGCTACATGGTACGGCTACCCGCTCAACTGGATAAACAAGCTGATAACATACCCGACGGCGTGGGCCATCCAGTGGCTCGGCCTCGTTGTTGATATTGTCTTCTGGGCCATAATAGCGCTGATAGTGCTCCTGGTTGTGAAGCTGGCAATGAAGAAGTAAACCTTATAAAAAGTATTCAGAGGTGGTTTATGTTTGTAAGGCTGGTCTCAACCTCCTCTTCAAGCTTCTCCTTCTTCTGCTCCAGGGTCTTGAACTCGTCCTGCAGCTCCTTAGCCTCCTCGAGCCTGTGGACCTCGTCCTCAAGGACCGCGATCTTCTTCTTGGCTATGCTGTACTCGTCCTTCTTCTCTGGAACGAGCCTGCGCTTGAGCGCGTCGAAGGGCCTCTTAACCCCCTTGAGCAGGTCGTTTACGTTTTCATCCGCCATTCTATCACATCTTTTTCAAACACTATGATTAAAGCTTGAAGACGGGTTTATAAATAAACACCGTAATCTTGCGGTTTTCATTTCGGTTCTCCTTCTACATCGCTGCGGGTCCCTTGCTGCCGCGGCCTATGTCCCTCAATCCCAAATACAGTAGGATAACGCCAAGCAGCGAGAAGAGTATGAAGAATATTGCGCCCACCTTTATGAGCGTGTTGTTGAAAGAGGAGCCGATGCGCCAGAATCCTATGAGCACAAGGATCGCCCCAATGAAGCCGAGAAGCCCTCCGAGGCCGATCAGGCCCAGGCTTGCTGCCGAGCCTCCTAGAACAGTAAGCGCTGCGCCTCCCACCGAAGACGCGGAGCTTGCCGACAGATACGTCACTATCAGGAGGATTACCGCTATTACAACAAATATTATACCGATGAGCTGGAGAAGCGTTCCAGTTGCGCCTATTCCGTAGGTGTTGTTGCTGCTCGCCATCATCTTAAAGCCTGAGCGCATTGTGATAAGCGCTACCAGCGCTATTATTCCGCCTACAACAAGTATGGCCAGGTATGGAACCAGTGCCGAAGGAGAGGGCGTCGCGCCCAAGCTCGCTCCCGAGAGAGCGGGTGACAGTCCCGAAAATGATCCCACAACGCCCAGCAGTGCGCCGATAAGGTATATCAGCATAGCTGTGCGGAGCTTCCCAATTCCCATGTTTAAATCAGCCATGGTAGAGTTGGGATGCAAAGCTTTAAAACCATTTCTGAGAAGGCGGGCGATGCATCTGAATTCAATAATGCATATAAATCTGAAAAAATAACCCAAACTAGAATTCAATGATACTTGTAACTGGGGCGTCGGGACACCTTGGAACGCGGCTGGTCGATGAGCTCGAAAGGCGGCACGAAGAGGTGAGGGTGCTGCTTAGGGGCGAGTCGCACATGCCAAAGGGGGTCGAGGTCGTCAGGGGCGACATAAGAGACGAAGAGGCTGTGAAAAAGGCGGCCAGGGGGGCTGAGACCATATTCCACCTCGCAGCCGTGGTCGACTACCACCCGGCCCCGAGGAAGGAGATATACGGAGTCAATGTTTTGGGAACGATGAACCTGCTCAAGCATTCCGAGGCGGAACGATTTGTCTACCAGTCATCTACTGCGGTCTATGGGAGGAGGCATGCCAACCCGGCCAACGAGCTTACGCGCTACCGCCCATACAGCTTCTACGGCGAGACAAAGGTGATGGCTGAGAGGCTGGTCATCAAAGAGGATGGGATAGTCGTGAGAAGCCCAGTGATATACGGGCCAGGCTTCAACGAGGGATTCTACTTCATGATGGCGCAGATACAGAGAGGAAAGATGCCGATAATAGGGGATGGGACGAACCAGATGCAGTGGATATACGTCGATGACCTTGTCAACGGGTTGATCCTTGCACGGGAGAAGGGCAAGGGGGGCCAGGCATACCTGCTCGCAGGCAGCGAGGTGAAGACGCAGGAGGAGATGGCGGCAATGACCGCAAGGTTCCTTGGCGTGCCGCCTCCAGCTACCCACGTCTCTGCAAGGTCGGCTTACGCGCTTGCATACTACAAAATGCTATCGGCAAGGCTTTCGGGTAAGAGGCCGAAGGTGGAGGCCGAGCACATAAGGAAGATCACAGCCAACAGGACATTCGACACCTCGAAGGCGAGGAGGGAGCTGGGCTTCGAGCCGAAGACGACATACGAAAAAGGAATGCGCGAGATGGTCGAGGAGTTCAAGCACAGCAGAGCTGCGCGGCCCTAGGCCCCTACCGCGGAGAGTTCACATTCTTCAAAATGGTTCTTACAGTGGCGGTGCCCATCTTGATGGTTCGCATCTTCGCGTCGCCCCACGCCCTCCTCTTCTCGAAGCTAGGCACCTCGATCACCTTTAGGCCCACCCTTGCCGCGCGGGCGTGCATTTCGGGTTCGATGCCCTCTCTGAGTTCCGTCAAACGAAGCCTTCTTATCGCGTCCTTTGTGAATGCCTTGTAGCCGTAGGACATGTCTGTGAAATGCGTGCCGTAAAGGACGTTGATCATGAAGACCAGAGCCTTGCCTCCGAATCGCCTTATCGGAGTTATGTCGTCGCTGCCGCCCCCTGTTATGAACCTCGAGCCTGCGCACATGTCATACCCTGTCTCGATGCCGGCGATGAGCAGCTTCAGCTCCTCCGGCCTGTTCGAGAGGTCTGCATCCATCGCTATGAGTATCCTTCCCCTTGATTCCTTGAAGCCCTTCATCAGCGCGCCGCCCTTGCCGCGCGTATCATAGACCACCCTTGCGCCGACAGACCTGGCGACCCTGTCGGTGCCATCCGAGGAGCGTCCGTCAACAACTATTATCTCGTACTTGTAACCCTTCATCACGCTCCTTATTCCGCGAACGAGCGGCCTTATGTTCCCAACTTCGTTTAAGGTCGGTATCACTATGCTAACGTATGGCTTTGCGGGCACCGTCTCACTCTTTCGTTTTGCTGTAGAAACTATAATAATACCTCAGCACTGCATATATACTTTGGTTTTCAAACCAAACTAGTGCGGCATATGCGCGGCGACTATTCAGATTCTACCATTGTCATGCCAACGCTCAACGAAGAGGAGAATATAGGCAGAATCATAGCTGTAATAACCAGGATGTACCCAAGAATAAGCGTAATCGTATCGGATGACGGGTCGAAAGATTCGACAAAAAGGATTGTAAAAGGAATATCCGCAAAGAACAAACGTGTGCGCTTTTTTGACAGGTCGGCAAAAAAGGCCCATGGAAATACGACCAGCGTGATTGACGCTTTGCCAACGGTAAGTACGCCAAAGGTGATCGTTATGGATGCGGACTTCCAGCACCCGGTAAAGAAGGTTGGTGAGATGCTGGATGCGCTGGATGAAAGCGATATTGTGGTAGGTGTCAGGAGGGGCCCAGGAAAGAGGAGCTTTTCGAGAAGGTTCCTTTCAAAGGGGCTGATATACCTCTCGCTGATGGTCTTCAAGCTGAGGGGTTTCCCAACGTGCGGGGACATGGCATCTGGTTTCATAGGCTTCAAGACGTCAATGATAAAAAAGGTCATTTCAAAGAATAGAGACGGATATGTAGGAACGGGCAACAAGGTGCTTCTCGACACGTTGCGGATGGTGGATAAGAATACAAAAATCGCAGAGGTGTACTATCCAAATTTCCCGGAAAGGGAAAGGGGCAAATCAAAGATGTCGTACAAGATAATATTCCTATCATTAGAATCTGTGTTTAGATGACTCGATGAAATCGAAGACGCCCATGCTTGCTTTGGCAATTGCGATTCTCTTTGTATCGTTCCTAGTTTTGGCAAGTTCTGCAAGCCTGATTGGCTACATG
>DATJLP010000009.1:0-26415 GCA_035509375.1 Candidatus Acidiferrum sp. | reverse complement strand
ACGACCACCCCGGCCATTACATGGGCTTGGAGATAAGCGGGATGCCCCACATCGGCCACCTCCTCTTTGGAGGCAAGAAGATAAACGACCTCAACAAGATAGGCGTCAAGACCCAGGTCCTCCTTGCAGACTGGCACACGGTGGCGAACAGGAAGCTTGACGGCAATTGGGAGAGGATAAAGAAGGCTTCTGAATTTTACAGGAAGATGTTCGGTGTTTTCTGCCCTGGCACAAAGATAGTGCTGGGCTCCGACCTTTACCATGACAATGATGACTACTGGAAGCTTGTAATGAACATGGCGGCCCGCACAACCATGGCGCGCGCCACAAGAACCTTGATAATACAGGGGAGAAGCCAGAGCGATACCCTGCACGTCTCGCAGTACATATACCCGATAATGCAGGCTGCAGACATACGCGCCCTTGGAGCAGACATACCGCATGCGGGAATGGACCAGAGAAGGATTCACATGCTCGCAAAGGAGCTCTTCAAGGACATGAAGCTTGGAACGATTGTGCCCATGCACCACCACCTTATGCCGGCAATGGGATCGCAGCTCAAGTTCAAAGAGGGGGAGAGCAAGGAGGAGAAGGTCGCAGACATGAAGATGAGCAAGTCAAAACCAGGCTCATTCATATCAGTGATCGCAACAGCGGAAGAGATACGCAGCACGGTAAACAGCGCTTGGTGCGAAGCAAAGATCACCGATGGAAACCCCGTGTTGATGCTATGCAGATATGCAATAATCCCTATAGCAGGCAGCATCAATGTGGAGAGAAAGAAGGAGCACGGCGGCGATGTAGCCTACAAGAGCTATGTCCAGCTTGAAGATGATTTCAGGGCAGGAAAACTGCACCCGGCGGACCTGAAGGCTGCAGTCTCCAGGTCTCTGGACAGGATACTCGAACCTGTAAGGAAGGAATTCACTGGAAGAAACCAGGAGTTATTGGAGGTATTCAAGCAGAAATAGCGAGAGGTTGCTCTAAAACGTTACTTTGAGGGGGTAAACCTGTTGATAAGATAGAGGTAGTCGTAAGCCGCTGTGTCTGATTTAATTATCATTGGCAGTTTTGCTCTTTTATATTTTTTATAGAGCTTTTCATTTCGTTCATATCTCCCAATTCTGAAATTATAAAACCTGCCGCCATTCAGCGGTATTATGTTGTACGAGACCGTTTGATGTCTTGGCAAGAAGGTGCCGCAGGTTCTTTGGCCCTTAAATTTTATTTTAGAGGCGTGAACGTTGCCGCAAAGAAAGGCCACTCTGTTCTTTATCTTCATCAGACTCTTTGCCATTTGCTCATCTCTAGCTTCTGGGCCGCTGAACGCAGGTCCATCTACCAGGTGCACCCTTATGTCTAGTTTGTTGGCTGCATCAATGAGCTTTTTCAACGCAGGGGTTGTCCTGCCATCATGGGGCCCCTTATGCGCCAAGAAGGACAGCTTGTGCCTTTTACCTTTTAGATATGAGTCGAGCTCTTTTTGATATGATCTGTCAACCTCTAGAGCGATATCTTTTACTTTATGGACCATCGCAAGCTCCAGGAAAGCTTTGGAGCATTCTTTTGTACCGTGAAACTCGCCAACTAAGACGTATTTAGATATCATGGCCTCAACTGATCGCTTTCTCAAGTGCCCTTTGGAAGTGTGCCTTTATCGTGCAGAGATTTTAGCGCGATGGCATAACTTTGCATCTGCTTTTCCTTGCTGTATTCCGCTGCGATATCTTTCGAGAGTTGCACGAGCCTCTTCTGCAGTTTTGCGTCTTTGAAGTACCTCTCTATCTTTCCTCTCAGCTCGTCAACATTCGAAGGGTCGAAGGTGTAGAGCCTGCCTCCGAACCTTTCGACTATGTCTTCGTTTATCGACTTCTTAGAAAGAAGTACCGCGGCCCCAAAGTGCGCAGCTTCTATGAAGGTCGCGTTGAATGATTCCCAGATTGACGGTAGAACGTACAGGTCCGCAATCGAATAGTATCCCGCAAGCTCGTCGTCAGTTATCCTGCCAGAGACTATGCTTATCCTACTGTCATCTCTGATCATCCGCTCGTAGAGCTCCGCCGATCTTCCATTACCCACTATGACGAGCCTTAATCTTGGAATATTCAGCGCCTTGAAAGCGAGAATCAGCGCGCTAACGTTCTTCTGCGCCTCCAGCAATCTTCCAAAGTAGAGTACAACCCTTTCATCTCTCTTTATGGCCAGGCCCTTCTTCAGCCTTGCTATCGTATTGCTGCTAGCTTTTGTAACGTCCATTAGCATGCTGCTGTGTATTATCGTGACGTTTTTGTTGTACTTCTTTACATTCCTGAACTGCTCCTTGTTGAGCGCTATCACGCCGTCAAAGATGCTGAAGAACCTTTTCCTTGCTCCCTCCAATCCAACATAGCTTCCGGTTCCGAACGTCAGGCCCATTATGTTGTAATCCAGGGCGCTCGGGTAGCTGCCCGAGGCGTTTGCGTGCTCTATGTATACGATCTTCGCGCTTCCCAGGTGTGGCTTGAGTCTCTTCAACACGATGTAGTCCTGTATCGAATTTGCGAGAACTATGTCGGGCTTCACCTGCGCAATCCAGCCCTCTGCGTTGCCCAAATCAATCCCTGTCATAGAGTATGCCGTGTAGTATGCGATCCTTCCCAGCCTGCTTTCCGATATTACGGAGTTGAGCTTCGCCCTGCTGAGGAAATCCCTGGCCTTCTGCTGCGCTGTTCCCCCTGATAGCAGGAATGCGTTGCTATCCTTCCTTAGGTAATCGTTCTTGTACCCGATAAAGTATGTTTTTATCCCGTACTTCCTCAATTCATAGAAGAGGTTGACCGCAACCCTCGAGGCTCCGCCCCTTGCTACGCCTCCCTTCCCGCTCAGGTCAACTATCAGTACTTTCATATGCACACTAGATTATCGATTTGTAGCGCTTGTCGTTCCCTGGAGCAAATCCGAAGTACTCCATGACGGTCGGCTCTATGTTGTATACGTAGAGGTGCTTCCTCTTTATGCTCTCGTAGTTCAGCCTGCTTCCGTAGCTCAGCAGGCCGAATATCCCGTTCTTGAGGTGGTCGCCGCGTTTGGCTATCTCTGGTTCTGTCTCTAGCCCTCCGCTCTTCAGATAGCTTCCGGGGTCGAGGATGTATCCCTCCTTTATCTCGACTATTATGTCTGGAGCTATGAAGAGATCTGTCCCTTCGTAGTAGTCGTCAGCGTCCCATGCGTCGACTATCAGGCTCCTTCCCTTCTCGTCCTTTATCTTTCTTATGTCCGACATCAGCTTCCTCTTCAGGGCCTTCTTCTCGCCCTGCTTCACTATTCCGCTGTCGAACCTGTCGTCATTTATGAAGATCATTGTCATCGGGCACTTCGACAGGCTTGCGAACGCCTTCGTCCTTTTCATGTCATAGTCGAAGTCGTGTATGAGCGTAAGGTCCTCCGCTGACGTGCCGGAGAGGCTCTTTTCGAAGACATTCTTCGCGGCCTGCCTCATTGTTGTTGGAAGCTTGTAGTAGACCTTCTTCCTGAGGTTGCTCATTATCATCTTCTCCCTCAGGTTGTATTTCATCGCCGATCCTGGCCCTGCCATCCCCTTCTCGAGAGAGCGCTTGAGATGCGCAGCCCCATTGTTGATCAGCCATCCGTTTATCAGGAACTTCTCCTTGACAGGCTGCGCGCCGTGATCCGACACGAGCATCACCATCGCCTTCTCCCTCTCCGCCCTTCTCTGCAGCCATGTAAGGAAGTCGGATATCCCCTCGTACATTGGAAGCACGTAGTCCTGCCACTTTGGAAGGTTGAGCGAGAAGTGCTGTATCCTGTCCTGCTCCGTAAAGCAGACGAAGACCAGGTCGTAGTCCTTCTTCTCTATCAGCTCCTTGCTGAGGCTCGCCCTGCTGTTTATCCCCTCAAGATACCTGTCTGAGCATTCCGACAACGTGTACTCGCCGCTCCTCATCTGCGCCTCTATCTCCGGCTCTCCTGCAAACGAGTGGCTCTCAGCGATATCCTTCATCTCGCTAGAGCTGAACCTGGCCGGCAGCGGATACCCGGTTATCATGTCTATTTTCTTGTTCTCCGTGGGCTTGACCACCATCGCCGGGGTTACAACAAGGCTTTTTAGGCCGTGAGATGCGAGCCTCTCCCAGAATGGCTGCTTTATCTTCGGATCGTAGTACACCAAGGTCTTTGTGTAGCTTGACTCCAGCTTGAAAAACTCGGGAACGCCATGCTCTCCGGGCCTGTACCCCGTGTATATGCTAGGCCACGATGGCCCTGTCATAGGAGGTATGGTAGATTCCAGGTCTGTCAGCACGCCATCCGAGAGGAACTTTGAGAATCCATCTAGCCTTCTCCTCTTCTGGAAATCCTTTATTATCCAGAGGGGGGCGGAGTCAACGCCAACTATGTAGAGCTTCTTGCCGCTCTTGCTTGTCATAATACCAGAAGTAGTATTCCTACTCTATCTTTTTAAGATTTGGTTTTGGGCTGAGGAAACTACAGGGCGCGGACGCCCTCGGTTGGCCGGATCAGGTCCATGGCCGCCCTCTCCCTCTCCTTCTCGCCTGTGTATCCCCTCATCTTTTTTTCGTATTCCTCAACTGAGTGCGATTCCCTCAGGTCCTTCAAGATGCGCTCATTTTGTGCTTTGAGGGCCTGTTTGTACATATCAGGAACCCGGAACTTCAGCAAAACATAGTTCTGCCCCGAATACTCTGGATAGCTGGCAATGCCGAGCACAGCCTCATGGGCCCTGCTGGAAGCTATCGCGGCTATTTTCTTCTCGTCCCTCCTTATTGCCGCCTCTATCTGCTCAGCAGCAACATGCCTTGTCGCGACTTCATTAACAGCATTCTGAACGACCGGATCGTAGAACATTGACTTTGGCATCGGCATCCCAATACACCAATTGCTTTGTGCGGGAAACCAGATTTAAGCGCTCTGTGCAGTGTCGAACCTGCACATAAGGTTTATAGCCCGATTTTGCGCCTTTTTGGGCTTGCAGTCGAAGGGGCATTAGAAAGGTTTAAAAAGGGTCCAAAATTCCGATAATAACATATTTATATCAAGAATTCGTTATTGTTCTGCTGCGGCCGAAAAAGAGAACCTGGAGCGCAGGCAAACAGTTATTTATGTTAATAGCAAAAGGAGAGCATGCAGGGATGGCGGAGCTTGGTCAAACGCGGCGGACTCAAGATCCGTTGGCTTAGGCCTGCGGGAGTTCAAAAAACGGTGAACAAATCTCCCTCCCTGCATATTATGTGATATTATGGCAAAAACAAGGAAGACTTCGAAGAGGCCTGCAAGGAAGGCAAAGGGAGTCAGGCTTAGCGAGGCGAAGATCTTCGAGATTCCGAACTACGCGCAGACCGAGCAGTTCACAAGCTCTGCAGCGTGCGCGCTTATGGTGCTCAAGTACATCAACAAGAAGACGCAGCTGAAGAAGGAGAACGAGTTCGAGATATGGCAGCAGGCGGTCAACGGCAGCGTCTGGCACGGCTCGAGGTACGGGCTTGCGTACGCGCTCGCAAAGAGGGGGGCAAAGGCGCAGATAACGAGCAATGTAAAGGATGAAGGATATGAGAAGAAGCTCGCGGTATATGAAGGAATAAACCTGGATACGCTCAGCGCATCCTTCACAGAGATAAGGGACAAGGCCAGGGGCCTCAAGATTAAGGAGAACTACGGAGTGGCGAGCGTAAACTCTATAAAGAAGGCGCTCAACGGAAGGAAGATACCGATAGTGCTGGTAAACGCGAACACAATTAATCCTTATTTGGAATCATCTCCACACTGGGTTGTTGTGAAGGGCTACGACAAGGACACCTTCTACATAAACGATCCTTATTCGGACAGCACGGTGACGATGGAGCCTGACGCATTCAAGGCGGCATTGGGCTACGAGAACGAGTTCCACATGATTACTGTAGACGCAAAAAGAAAATGAGGAGGATTGGTTGCCAACAACTTTAAGAAAAAGTAGACACGAGTTGCTTAGATCTTCTCAAAGTGGTAGACTATCTCCTGAAGGCGGTCTTATAGTAGTCCCGGTTACTTATAGTGCAGGCGGCGCAATGTTGGGAGCTGCCTTGCCACCAACTGGAGATGTAAATTTTGATATAGCGAAAGGTCTAATCGGGCTTGGGCTGGGTCTCGGAGCTGGTCTCGTAACTGATTTTGCAATTCTTATACGAATAGCAAGAAGAAAACCTTCGCCAGAAACAACCTCGAATGACGACGATTAAATAAGCACAAGTTCATCTTTTTAGGTACGAATCTTAGCCATCCGTTATGTCTATAACCCTTTTCTTAAGAAGTTGGCCTGCGAACTGCCTCCTTATCCTCTCCCTTATGGCTGCGCCCCTGCCAGACATTATTCTTGATCTCGACTTCCTTTGAAGCCTTGTATAGCACGGCGGGCACGACAGCCTGTCCTCCAATGGCATCGCCGACCTTCCGTATGCGAGCGAGGGCAGCACGAACTTTACCTCGTGTCTTTCCATCAGTTTGCCGCATACTGAGCAGCTATTCTTAATTAGGTATCTGGCGTCGACCTCCTCGGCGCACTTTGTACAATATTTCTGCTGGTCGCTCTGTGCTATTCTGGTTGAGAAGGGATATACTACAGAGCCGCATTTTCCGCATCTATCATCTAGAGCTGTTTCCACGGTTTCCTGCATTACCCCACCCTTTGTAGGCACCACCCGCTGGCGTCTACCTGATTACCGCTTACATAATTTTGGTTTTTTAAATATTTATATCTTCTTATTTTCCCGAGAAGCGGAAGTGAGCCATGTGGCGGTCATTTTTTGGCCTTTATGCACTTTTCCAGTGTTGAGATGTCGGCGTTGGTCTTTATGCTGCTGTAATCGAACTGGGTTTTTGTTGCGATATGCCCCTTTTTATGCAGGCCTTCCAGCGCCTTCGCTGGGCTTACAGACTCTATTCCCATTTTCTTTGTCATTACTGGTATTGAGTAGAAGAAGGGTGCATCGTACTCGTCATTGATCGTTCTGACCAAGGCGGTTTCGTCATCATCGAAATTGCTTTCGAAGTATCTGAGAGCGCTTGAGGTTTCTGATTTATCATACAGCCTTCCGAGCCACATCCTTCCGGCTGTCACCATTGGTGACTTGCAATTCTTGCAAATCGCATTCTTAGGGACGAATGAGAGCTCCCAGCTCCTGGACAGGCAATTCCTGCAGTAGTGCAGGTATCCCATCTTCTTTACGGAAGCGACGGCCTTTGAGCTTCCGTGCTCAAGTCTTAAGAATAGGCGCATGTAGTGCGCATTCCATATCGCCATCTTCACGTCTACTCCAAAGTTGAACTGCGCAGCTATTCCAGTTACGAAGCCGATCATTATGCGTATGCCCGCCTCGTGGCAGAGCTCGTTGTGCATCGGCTTTGCGCCGTATATCTTCATGCAGGCTTCCGGCTGCGCCCCGCAGAGCACTGCTGAGTCTGTAGACGTCAGCATCAGGTATGTTCCGTCTCTCGAGATCTTCATTATGTCATAGACATATGGGGCGATTCCGCCGAACGGGTCGACATCTATGAAGTCAAACTTTTCTTTTGTTGCGTTGGCGAACTCCTGTATGCTCGTGTTTATCACCTTTGCCTTTACTTTATTGCCTGCAACATTCCTCTTCACAGCCCTGTACGCGCTCGGGTTGATATCTAGCATTGTCAGGTCTCGGCCCCCAGCTTCCATGTAGTATCTTATGCCGCGTATGCCTGTTCCTGAGGTTGCGTCAAGGAGCTTTGTTTTCTTTGTTGCCTTACCTGCGATGAAGGCTACGCTAAGGTCCCTTAGGAACTTCGCCTTTGGGTTCAGGAATGCGCCAGAGCTTGCAACCTTTGCCTTTCCTTCAGCATACATTCAATCGCCGATCATCTCCCTTACGGAATCCAGAAGGCCGTGCGCATACGATATGCAAGAGAAAGAGGTGTAGAAGTCCTTCTTTGCCAGGTAGCTCTCTGAGTCGCTGGCGTACATCTTCGCCATCTCAATTATTTTGGCGTACTCCTTTGCTTTTTCCTTGCTCACCTTTGCAAGGTTGGAGTAGAATGACCCAATATCCTTCCTTATCCTGGCCTCTATGCCAGGGTCGTCAGCCTGCTGCATGCTATCTAATGTTATTTAATACTTTCAATCTTTAAAGTATAATGTGTTTAAATGGCCGACCTATGGAGCGATTATACCGATGCACTGATAAAGGACATCGACCAGCGCATTGGAAACAAATACAAATTATCCGTGAGGGACCTGCTTTCCAACCTTGACAGGTACTCTTCGCAGCCAAATATATCCGCTACAATTTCAAACCTTAAGGAGGAGTCAAACAAGTACATAGACGGATTGCTCGATGGGATGAAGCCGCAGGCGAAGGAGATGGATGACAGCATGGCGAAGGCGAGTGAGATAACAAGGCAGCTTGCGCAGAATATATCCATGCAGGCAAAGCAGAACAACAAGCCCGTCATAAAGCCGGTGGAGCTGACAAGGAACAGGGACATGGAAGAGATTATACAGGTGGATAACGTGAATGACCAGCTCCTGAAGCTTGCGGAGAGACTGGTTGAGCAGTCTAACTTCGTGGCAGATTTCACATTCGCATACAAGAACTATAACGTTGGGTCGTGGCTCTTCAGCACCAACAGCAAGGACTACACGATAAATGTCTTCCTGCCGAGCAACAGCGCCCTGGACCTCGAGGTCGGAAGGCAGGAGCTCAACGACCTTTTCGATTCTGCAATGAGCTTTGTACGGGGTTAGTTACATAAAAGGAAGGATTCTGATAGCGATAACCGGCACACCCGGCACTGGAAAGAGCTACTTTGCGAAGCGCCTCCATTCTTCCATACCGGAAGTAAGGATTATTGAAATCAATGAGGTTGTGAAGAGGCACAGGCTTTTTTCCGGCATTGATGTTGACAGAGCTAAAATAGTCAAAATGAAGGCGCTTGAGAAAAGGCTGCGCAAAGAGGTAACTAATTCGAAAGGCCCCGTGGCGCTTGTGGGGCACCTTGCCGCTGACCTTGACATGCATTACGACATCTGCATTGTTACCAGAAGAAACCTGTCAAAGCTAATTCTTACCTTGAAGAGGAGGAAATACGGCGGTGATAAACTATCTGAGGATGTATTTTCTGAGGCTTTGGACTATTGCGGAGTCAACTCCGAGCCTTTATCGAAGGAATTATACGAAGTTGAGAGCGAAAAGGAAAAACTTGCTGCGATCAAGTACATTAGAGGCAGGGTTGATGGAAAAAAGGCGGCAAAACCAAAACTTAAAATGAAAAGGAAACTTGGGGAGCTTGCCTTGATTTTTAAAAACGGGAAAATCGAGGCTTAGTATTTCATAAACTTGAGCAGGATCTTGCTGACCTCCCCTGGCTTTTCGAAGTGCGGCACGTGGCCTGCGCCTTCCACTATGTCAAGCTGGCTCCCCTTTATCTTGCTCTGGAGCACATTTGAGTACTTTACAGGCGACATTGCGTCATTTGCTCCCCAGATTATCAATGTTCTCCTTCCTATGTCCGAAAGTATCTCTGTGTCGAGCTGGTCCTCCCTGATGCCAGAGTTGATCGAGCTCCTGATCACCTGCTCGTTGTTCTTGCTCTTCATCGCCTCCTTGAAAAGTTGCTCTGCATGCTCGTCCATTGTTCCGTTGGCCTTCATCTCGTCAAACATCTCCTTTACTCCTGCACAATCCTCAAGTATTATACCCCTGCAAGAGCATGGCTGCGATGCGTAATATGCGGCAACCCATGCACCGTAGGAATGGCCGAATATGTAGCTGTCGCCGTTATTTTGCAGCGATATGAACTCCCTCAATGCCTGGAACTGCAGGCTTACGCTGTAGTCCAACTCGGGAGCGTCAGATTCTCCGTGGCCAAGAAGGTCCACCAAGTAAACGTCAATGTCATCCGGAATGAACTCCATTAGGCGCTTCCACGATAGGGTGCTTGCGCCCAGCCCGTGAAGGAATATCAGCTTGTCCCTCTTGCCGCTGTGGTGCCTGAAGTGTATTGGACCGAGAGATGTCTGCGCATAACCATCTTCAAAAGAGTCGTAGTCCATAGGAGTTCACTTGCTTGGCTTTCCGTAGAAAAAGTGTATCCCCCTTCCAAGAGCGCCTTCCGCTGCCTCCTGGATTGCCTCGCTGTATGTCGGGTGCGGGTGTATGGTATCAGCTATGTCCTCAAGGGTTGCACCCATCTCTATAGCAAGTGCTGCCTCAGCGATCATGGAGTTCGCATCCTGCGAGACTATCTCCACCCCCCTTATGAGGCCGTCGTCCTCATATGCTATTTTGACAAAACCGTTTGCCGAATCGAGCGCTATCGCCCTCCCCAGAGCGCTGAGCGGGAATTTTGTAACCTTGACCCCGTCACCCTCCTCTACGCTTCCCGCTATCGCTATCTCAGGATCTGAGAATATCACTGCTGGGACAACAATGTTGTCGTAGGAGGAGCCTTGCCCTGCGGCTATCTCTCCTGCAACCACGCCTTGCCTTATTGCCTTGTGCGCCAGCATGGGCTCTCCAACCACATCACCCACAGCGAGTACCGATGGATCTGTTGTCTGCATCATGTTGTCAACGGTTATGAAGCCCTTCTCGTCCTTCGATACCTTTGTGTTCTCCAAGCCAAGCCCTTCCGTGTAGGGAGTGAGCCCTGTCGCTACTTCAATTACCTCTGCCTCAATTTTGCTTCCGTCGCTTAGCGTTACAGTGCTGCCGCTTCTTGAAACTGGCGTGACGCCGGCGACTATCTTGACGCCGAGCTCCTGCATGCGCTTCTTGACAAGCGATACCGCATCTCTGTCGAAGTGAGATAGCACGTCTGACCTTGCAAGTATGGTAACGTTGGAGCCTATCTTGGCATAGAGCGTGCCGATCTCTACAGAGACGTATCCAGCGCCTATTATCAGCATCGTCTTTGGTATGTGATCAAGCAGCAGCGCCTGCTTGTAATCGATGACGTTGCCGCCGAACTCGAATCCTTTCAGTGCTGTAGGCTCCGACCCTGTCGCTATTATCGCCTTCTTGAACTGCAATGTCACCCCGTCGGTCAGCTGAAGGCTATTTGATGACAGGAATGTTGCGCCTCCCTTGAAAACGTCTATCTGGTTCGACTTGCAAAGAAAGGCAACGCCGTCTTCGAGCTTCTTTGAGACAGATACACGCCAATCAAGCATCTTTTTTGCATCGAGCGATGCCGACTGAACATTTATCCCAAACTTCTGTGAGTGCTGCGCCTCGTAGAATATGTCAGAGATGTGTATCATCGTCTTTGATGGAATGCATGCGTAGTTCAGGCAGTGACCTCCAAGCTTGTTTTTCTCAACAAGCGCTACGCTCTTTCCAAGCTGTGCCGCCCTTATCGCCGCCACGTACCCTCCAACTCCTCCACCTATAACGGCAACATCAACCTGCTCTGGTATGGATCCCATTACCATCGATTCACAGGTTGAAATGCCAGAGAAAGAATTTAACTATTGGCATTTACAAACGATAGGAAGGAATACCACGCCTGCTTTGGCATGAGTGTTGTCGCGTTGAGGAGGCCGTAGTCGGCCCCGTATGAAATCGAGCCAACAAGGTGGAACCAATAAACGCTTTTTACAAAGCTGTGGGAGCCAAAGAACTCCATTGATCCGATAAGGAAGCCAGACTGGCTGCTCTGCGATGGGGCAATTAGGGACGGGCTTGACCCGTCCCCGGTCCAGTTGTTTGACGGAATTCCGGTTTCCGTTATCCATATCGGCTTGCCGGTCATGCCCTCGTAAACATTCAGAGAGTCGTTATACGCCTGGTAGAGCGTCAGGCTTGGCCCGACCTGCTCGCTGAAGTTGTAGTATGGTATGCTGTAAGCATGTATCGATATCGCATCGCAGTAGCCGGATGCGCCGTAGTCCCACACACTCTGGTAGAAGTCGTATTCCTGATCGCTGCTTGGAAGAAGATCCGCGCCACCAAAGCAGATGACGGTGCTGTTTGGCTCTGCCTTCTTTATTATCGTGTATGCGCTCTTTATCATGTTGAAGTAGTTGAGAGAGCTTCCGTTCTCGTAGCCGTCCATGAAGATCGTGACAAGCGGCTCGTTCCATATCTCCCACTGGTGTATTTCAGGGTACATAGCAATCGCATTCTCAACGCTGCTGTTCCATGTGTTGAGGGTCCAATTGCAATTCTGGGTGCACCCTGACGATGTGATCTTCGCTCCTACAGTATTGTAATCGATGACGCCTAGGAACTGGACGCCCTCGCTGCTGTAATTTGCTATCTGAGCGGCGTAGCTTTCATTTAGGTAGATGTCAGTGCGGAAGCATTTTACTCCGGAGGCTATTGCAAACTTCATTGCAGTTACATTGGCTGCATAATTGAGGCAGTACTGCTGGCCATAAACATTCTTGTAAGAAACAGGGGCGCTCTTTTTCAGCGTGCCAGGAAGGATTAGCGCTGCGATCACTATCATTGCAAGCAATATCACAATTGCTGCTGCAGTAATGAGACGCATTGCACCAGTCTATTAGAGCATCTCTAGGAAGTCTGGATCCTCAAGGTACTTTATCAGGGCGTTGCCCAATTTCACCGCCTCCGCTCCGTCAACGACCCTGTGGTCGAACGTTATCGTGAATGGCATCACCTTCCCTGCCACAGGCTTTCCGTTATCGAAGAACTGCCAATCCCTCATTGAAAGTATTCCGATTATCGCAACGTCTGGCGGGTTTATCATGGGAACTGCCAGGAAGCCCCCGCCCAGGCTCCCGATGTTTGTTATCGTTATTGACGTGTCCTTCATCTCTTCTATGGTTATCGTCTTGTCCTTCACCTTCTTGCCAAGGTTCTGTATGTCCTTTGCTATCTGCGATATGCTCTTCTTGTCAGCTCCCTTTACCACTATGACCTTCAATCCGTCATCAGACTCTGCGGCAAGCCCTATGTTGTAGTACTTCTTTACAATTATCTCCTGCTTCTCGTGGTCGTAGCTCGCGTTGAAGTGCGGGTTCTCCTTCAGAGCCTGCACAAGCGCCTTTATTATGAAGGGCAGGAACGTGAGATGGATGTCCATCTCCTTCAGCTTTGGCTTCTCCTTGCCAACCAGGTTCCATAGCTCTGTTGCATTTATGAGATCCATGTGCGTTGCCCTTGGGATCTTCCAAGACTCCTCCATGTTGCGCGCTATCGCCTTTCTTGTCATTGACATGGGCTCTCTGGCTATCTCCTCATCGTGCTTCTCTTCCAGGACCTCCGAATATTTCATTGCGGGCGCCGCCTGCTTTGCAGATTGGCCTGCCCTGCCCCTTACATCATTTTCAACTATCCTGCCCTGAGGGCCTGTGCCAGTTATTGTCTTCAGATCGACATTAAGGTCTCTTGCAAGCTTCCTGACAGCCGGCGTGGCTATTATCTCAGTTGACTTTGTTGCTGGCTGCGCAGCCTGTATCTGTTTTGCAGGCTGTTGCTGGGCTTTTGGGGCTGCTGCACTCTGTTGGGGGGCAGCACCCTTCAACTCTGCCGCCGTTCCAACAAAACATATTGTATCGCCAACATGCACTATGCTGTCTTCTTTTGCAACTATCTTTACCACTCCGCTTATGGGAGCGGGCAGGTTTACCACCGCCTTGTCCGTCTCTATCTGCGCAATGGATTGGTCTTCCTTTACCGAATCTCCATCGTGAACGAGCCACTTCTGGACGTGCCCTTCTGTAATGCCTTCGCCAACATCAACGAACTTTAGTTCCTTCATACTCTAACACTCTCCATTTGGACCCTTAGCATTTTAATTATCTCATCTATTACCGACCTTGGCGGTTGAAAACTACCTGTCGCCCTCTTGCCAAACTCTTTATCTTCAAACACCACATCTCCAATCTTTACTTTGTGGGCATATCTGGGTTTAACGTGCCAGTGTACATGCGGATTTGGTGGGGATAATGTGTATGCTTCGTTCATCAGGCATTCCCAATTGAACGACGCAGGAAGGAATGCTCTTGTAACGGTATCCTCATATTTTCTCATAGTTGTGCGTAGATCTTTCCACTCTGCTGCAGTTAATTCACTGATTTTCCCTGCATGCCTATTTAGTCTAACTACGCCTCTGCCAAGGCAAGATTGTTCATCAGATCTCAACCCCGCAGACCAATACGGAGTTTCAAATAGTGCATCTTGTTTAAACCTGGCTGGTGCTTCACATATTACGCAATCCATTAAATCACTCTGACATAATCTTATCTATCGCCTGCGAGACTTTTATCTCGTTTGGTATGTAGAACTGCTCATATCCAGGGTAAGGATATGGCAGGCTTGCTGATGCGACCCTCATTACCGGCGCATCTAGCTCGAATATCGCCTTCTCGGCTATCCTCGCAGCTATCTCCGCTCCCGCACCGTAGGTGAGCTGCGCCTCGTGCACTATCATTGCACGGCCGGTCTTTTTCACGCTGTCTAGTATCGTCTTCTCGTCGATCGGGTTTATCGTCCTAAGGTCTATTATCTCTGCGTTCGTGCCCTTCTTCTCCACAGCGTTCCTTACAACTGGAACCATCGTTCCCCATGTGACTATTGTGAGGTCATCTCCCTGCTTGGCAATGCTCGCCTTTCCTATCGGAACCTCGTAGCTTCCTTCCGGGACCTCCTGCTTGAAGAGCCTGTACAGCTTTGTTGGTTCCAAAAATAGCACAGGATCGTTCATGTGCGATGCCTTTATCATTAGCCCTTTTGCGTCGTAGGGGTTCGAAGGCTCAACAACTAGCAGGCCGCCAACATGCGAGTAGTACACCTCTGGGCTGTCTGAATGGTGCTCCAATGTCCTGACACCTCCGCTCACTGGGGTCCTCACAATCAGCGGCACGCTCTTTGTAGACCTGGTCCTGCTCCTGTACCTTGCAGCATGGTTTATCAGCTGGTCGAATGCCAGGTACATGAAGCCGGCAAACTGCACCTCTGCGATCGGGTGCATGCCTGCAAGCGCCATCCCTATAGATGTTCCTATTATCCCGGCTTCTGACAGAGGGGTGTCTATCACCCTCGTTTCTCCGTATTTCTCAAAGAGCCCATCTGTAACCCTGAAGACACCGCCGTCCTTGCCGACGTCCTCGCCGAGCAGGACCGAGTCCTTGTTCTCCTTGAGTATCGTGTCAAGTGCGTTGTTCAGTGCGCTTACCATGTTTACCAGCATAATATCATCTCATTTGCCCTGCTGCCAATACCCTGCCGCTATTGCCGCATCCATCTCGTCCTTGAGCGTATCCGGGATGAAGCTGTACACATTCTGGAACATGCTCTTCGGGTCAGCGTTGAATGACTCTGCCTTCTCAACAGCGGCATCTATCTGCTTGAGCTGCTCCGCGGCCATTGCTGCTTCCTTTGCGTCATCCCATAGTTTCTTCCTGTTGAGATAGGCCCTCACCCTAAGAATCGGGTCCTTTGCCTTCCATGCCTCCACATCCGCATCGCTCCTGTATTTTCCTGGATCGTCTGCTGTTGTGTGCATGCTCATCCTGTATGTGAGGCACTCTATGACCGTCGGGCCTGCCTTAGAGTTCGCAATCGCATCCCTCGTTGCCTTGTACACAGCAACTACATCATTCCCATCGACCTGCATTGAAGGTATGCCGGCCGCTATAGCCTTCTGCGCGAGCGTCTGCGCTATGCTCTGCTTGCTCCTTGGCTCTGATATCGCCCATCCGTTGTTCTCAATTATGACGACCAGCGGAACCTTCATCACGCCCGCAAAGTTTATCGCCTCGTAGAAGTTTCCTTCTGATGTTCCGCCGTCACCAACATAAGTCACAACTGTGCCTCCAGTGTTCCTGTACTTCTGTGCAAAGGCTATGCCGGTTGCGTGCGGTAGTTGTGTAGCAACAGGAACTATGTAAGGAACAGCATTCACGTCCTTTCCTATCGTGCTTCCCTCTTCGTAACCCTTCCAATATATGAAGAATGCGTCAAGCGGCAGCCCTCTCACAAGGAAGACGCCGTGCTGCCTGAAGTTCGGGACGAAGAAATCCTTCGGCCCCATCGCAAGCGCGCTTCCTATCTGCGTTGCCTCTTCTCCGATAAGCGGTGCGTATGTTACAGCCCTTCCTTGCCTCTGAAGGCTGAGCGCCTTTGCGTCAAGGGCCCTGGCAAAAGACATCCACTTGTACATCTCGATTATCTTGTTGTCGTCAACCTCCTTTGGAAAGAGCTGCTGGTCTATGTTGCCTTGCTCATCCATTATTTGAAGGTAGTCTACCTTACCATCATAAACCCGCTTTTGCAACAGATTCACCCGTGTTATTACTCTAAGCAAAATCTTATATTGATTCTTGTTTGGCTGGATTTAGACTTTTATTCATAATGCATAAATATCTTGAAAAAACCAATGACTCTTAGGTGAATGCTTGATAGCTAAAGGAAGGATAGAGATGGTCTCCGGGTCAAATTTGGCTTATGCGTATCATGAAGAAACAGGAAAATCAGAGGTTCGCAGAGAACTTGCAAGGGCCCTTCCAGAGCCCTTCAACTATGGATATGTGCCTGGAACGATTTGCCAAGACGGAGAAGAGCTTGATATTTTCATTTTAAGCAGCAGGAAGTTCCACATAGGCGACATCGTTGAAGCGAGACCTATAGGTGTAATCCTTATGGAAGATGAGGGTGGTGTCGATAATAAAATAATAGCGGTGGACGCAGCTGAGAACGCTTATTCGAGAGTAACACAGGCCGGTGAGGTTCGAGCGCTGGTAGACCTGATAACTTATTACGTACAGCACAACAAAGACGGGATACCTGGAAAGTTTGTGAACATTAAAGGGCTGGGCGATGCGGGAGACGCGGAAATGGTGTTGAAGGGAGCAGCAAAAAACAAAAGAACCCTTTAGAATGTCATTCCATCTTCTGGTATGCGTCGATTATGAAGGCGTTCTCCCCGTTTAGCTTGAAGTTCTGCGCAATCCTGCTGAGAATCTCATCTTTGTTGAGGCTCTTTGAGCATATGAAGATGTGGTTTCCGAATGCCCTTGGCTCCTTTATGGTCATGACCTTGAACCTCTTCCTCAGCTTGCTCTTGAGCAGGTGCTCCTTCATTATCAGCTGGTTGGAGATGTAGTTCATTCCCAGTACTCCATCGCTCTTCAGTGCGTTGTATACCATGCCTATGAACTCGCTTGTGAGGAATTCGGCGGGAACCTCCATCTTCTTGAATATGTCGAGTATTATCACGTCGTATTTCTTCCTGCAATTCCTCATGTAGGAATAAGCGTCTCCGACTATTATCTTTGCGTCAAGCTTCTTTGGAAGGAACGCATCTATCGCCCTCACCATATTCTTGTCCAATTCCACGGCGTCTATCTTTGCATTCTTGCCGAACACGCAGTTCATCTGGTATGGCACGGTTCCGCCGCCAAGGCCCAGCATCAGCACATCGGAATGCTTGTGCAAGGCCGCCAGCGGAAACAGGTAGTCCCAGTAGCTCTGCGTGTATAATGATCCATCCATAAGCCTCGAGTAGACTATCCCGTGGGAGAGGACCGCAGTGTCGCCGTCCCTCTTCACCACAACGATGTCGCTCTCCTTTATCTCGAGAAGTATCTTCCAGTGGAAGAACCTCTCCATTATCCCCTTGAACCTTATGTAAGCACCTGACTGAATGCTATTAATGTTTGTTCTTTTTATATTATTGGGGGTAATTTGGAGGGCTCTGCAAAGGTTAAGGTTCCTGGAGGCAAGCTGGTCGCAGTGAAGGTTGAGTACAACAGCGCCATAGAGAAGATAAAGATAACCGGCGACTTCTTCATGTATCCCGAAAGCGCCCTCGGCGAACTTGAAAAGATCCTTGTCGGGGTTAATGTTGGGGAGAGCGAGGAGAACCTCGCATACACCGTGTACGAAACGTTGCACCGCAGCAGGGTGACCATGATTGGCGTAACCCCTGAGGCGATTGCGAGCGCGATAAAGAGGGCTGTATCGAAATGAGATGGCGCGTCATAAGGCTTGAGACAAGGAATGCATATTCGAACATGGCGATAGACAACGCGCTAATTGAGGGGCAGAAGAGCGGCGCATCCCAACCCACAATAAGGTTCTACAAGTGGCTGCCCAGCGCCGTGTCCATAGGAAACTTCCAGGGGATGAATGATGAGGTTGACATAGATAGGTGCAAGGAGCTGGGAATATCGTACGTTAGAAGGATAACCGGTGGCGGAGCCGTCTACCATGACAATAAGGGGGAGATAACCTACAGCATAATCGCTCCGGAGGCCCTCTTCCCAAAGGGGATAATAGAGAGCTATAGGATAATATGCGGCTACGTTATAGCCGGCCTTGGCTCTCTTGGAATAACCGCAAGCTTTGCTCCGATAAACGACATTCTTGTAAATGGGAAGAAGATATCCGGGAACGCACAGACGCGAAGGGGCGGGGCAATCCTGCAGCACGGGACGGTTCTTTACGACACAGATGTGAGGACGATGTTCAGCGTGTTGAAGATAAGCAGCGAGAAGATATCCGACAAGATGATAAAGAGCGCTGAGGAGAGGGTGACGCGCGTCAAGGACTACTCTGACGTCTCTCAAGAGGGGCTTTACGAAGCCCTGTTGAAAGGATTCACCTCTGGAAAAGATTACGACTTTGGAAATTATACGAAAGAGGAAACCAAACGTGCGGAGAGCTTGGAAAAAGAGATCTATTCACAGGATGCCTGGAACTTTAGCAGATAACGGTTTTATTATGGACTTTATGAAGTGCTCGCCGGCTTTGTACGAGCTTCTCACAAAAGGGCCGGCCGCACAGTACAAGAAACCTGACTCAATCGCCTTCTTCCTTAACACTTCAAACCTTTCGGGAGTCACATACTCCTTAACATCAACATAGAAGCCGTTCGACATTGGCTTCAGGTACTGCCCTATCGCAAGGAAATCGACACCTGCGCTCCTGAGATCCGCCATCGCTTCGAGTATTTCCTCATCGGTCTCGCCTATTCCGAGCATCATCGATGATTTCGTGTATATCCTTTTGTCGAGCGCCTTTGCGTTTCTCAATACCGATAATGAGGTCTCGTACGTTGCCCTCTTGTCCCTTATCTCCGGGCTCAGCCTCCTGACGGTCTCGATGTTGTGGCCTATAACATCGGGTTTTGCGTCGACGATTCTTTTTAGCGCTTCTACATCCCCTCGAAAATCCGGTATCAGGACTTCAACAAGAGTCTGCGGCGCCTCTTTCTTTATCTCGAGTATGCAGTTTGCAAAGTGCGACGCACCCTGATCCTCCAGGTCGTCCCTGCAGACCGATGTTATAACTGCATAATCCAGCTTCCATTCCTTTATCAGCTGTGCGAGCTTCTTTGGCTCAACACTGTCAACGCTTATTCCGCTCCTGCCCTTGTTGACCGCGCAGAAGTGGCAGCCTCTCGTGCAGACGTCGCCGAGGACCATGAAGGTTGCCGTTCCAGAGCTCCAGCACTCAGTTATGTTTGGGCAGTGCGCTTCCGTGCAGACTGTATGCAATCCCATTTCCTTTATCCTGCTCTTTATTGAGTTGTACTTTTCGGTTGAAGCGGGCCTTATGGAAAGCCATTCCGGTTTCATCGCATCAGAAGTAGATCAAAGCGCATTTATATAATTCTTCTTGGCCTCAAGGCCTGAGGACACGGAGCTGCAGGTCTACGAGAGACCTCTGCTGGGAGTACTGCGCCGGGGTGCTGACTATGCCGAGCGATATGGCCTTCTCCTGCCCGTATCTGCCCTGCAGGATCTCGCTGAACTCCTTCAGCCAGTCCACAAGGACGCGGAACTCCGGGCCGAACTTCCTGACAGATGCCTCGTTGAACGACTCTATGTCAGTGGGTATCTCCTGCTTCGACTCGTATTGAGAGAGCTGCAGAGAGAGCCTCCTTATATTGACCTTTGAGAGGTAGACCACGGCTGTGGAGAGCGGTGCCGCGGGATCGTCTGGCTTTTCTGCTATGTCCTTCGTCAGGGCCTTCTCAAGTTGTTTGTACTCAGCAAGCGCTTTGGAGAGGCTCTCCACCCTCCTGTCGTCTATCGCAGCTCCCGTCGCCTGCATCTTCGCTGCAGCGACATTGACCGCTATCACGCTGTTGGTTGCATCCGCACTCGCCACCTGCGCTATTGCGAATGCCGCCACCGGGGTATTCCCGTGTATTGTTGTAAGGGCGATTATAGGGGTGCTGCCGCGCATGCTCAGCTTGCCCCTGGAAGGTATCCTCTGCATCCTGCTCGCGACAGAGTCCGCGAGCACTGCAGGACTGGCGCCTCCAAGTATCAGGTTCTGCATGTCAAGGTTGGGCATGTTGAGGGTCGCATCGAGGCGGTCTCCCTTCTTTATCTGAGCGTCTTGGCCGGTGAGGTCGTTCCTTACTACGAAGTTTATGACGTGCTGATCCGACCCAACGCCAGAGCGTATCCTTCCCACTTGATCACAGAGGATATTCGTTGTTTTTGATATAAATAAGTTGCTGTTTGGGCTGCATGATAATGTTAAATAGCTTGTTTCAGATATAATGGTATGGAGGAGGGTGCGCTCATCAAGAGGAATGTATCGTACGTCTACATAATACTGAGCATCGCCTCTCTCATGCTGATCTTCGGCTCTGTCTACCTTGTATACAAGCTCTCGGTCCTTTACGGCGTTGGTATAGGTTCATCGCTGCAGAGCTACGCTGACAACAGGACGGTCATCAGCTCGCTCTCGCCCGTGGCGCTCAACCTCTCGACCCTTGGAGAGGGAGTATTGGAATCCTTCATAGCGTTTGTGGTTGCGCTCCTTCTTGGAGGCGCATCGTTCATACTCCTCCTGAGCAGGAGGGACCTCCCGTCGAAGGCGACCAGCAAGTACACCTTCATGCACGCCACGCTCAGCGTTATATTCATACTGCTCTTCTCGCTCGCCGCCCTCGGGATACCGTATGGCTACCAGAGCGAGTACATGTATGTGCCGTACTTCGGGTTCGTGATCTGCATAGGCAGCATCGCCTACATAGAATACATAATAAGGGTGAAGCAGCCGCATAGGACCGGCGCGAGGGGCAAGAGCGCCTTCGCTATCGACCCTGCAAAGCCCTTCTCAAACATGGTATCGGTGCAGCAGCAGGTCTTCTCAAACATGTCCGGGCACATACGCGTGATAGACAAGCACTTCAACTCTGCAGCGCTGCAGAACTTCTACCGTCTGATGGAAAAGGACATCGCCAACTTCAACAAGGTGACCATCCTCACCTCGAGGGAGATGCTCACATCGAGCTTCCCGCAGCAGATAACAGACCTGAGGAATGAGCTTTCGGGATATGGGATTGAGCTGGACGCGAGGCTGATGGACCCGAAGGACACGGTGGAGCAGCACGAGCGCATGATGCTTGACGACAGGACCGCCTACAAGATCCCCCCATTCAACATAATCAACACGAGGAGCGAGCACATAACGAAGATAAACTTCGGAGAGGCGGACAGGAGGTTCGCACAGCTCTACAGCCGCGCGATAAAGCTTGACAATTACCAGGTGGAAAAGGGCAGGAAGTGATTAGATGAGTTTGGATATAGACAAAAAAACGACGGCATTGGTGGTGGTGGACCTTCAGAAGGGCATAGCGGCTATGGACAGGCAGCTTGCCCCGCACAGCGCGAGCACGGTCATACAGAACGCGGCGAAGATCGCAGAGCTGTTCAGGAAGAACGGCATGCCGGTCTTCCTGGTGCACGTTGTCATCTCTGCGGGAGAGATGCTCAACGTGATGGCGGACGAGCAGCCGTGGAGCGGCAGGGACCTCCCGAAAGATTTTTCTGATTTCGCCCCAGATCTGCACCAGAAGGAATCCGACATAGTGATAACAAAGAGGCAGTGGGGCGCGTTCTACGGCACGGACCTGGAGCTCCAGCTGAGGAGGCGCGGGATAAAGACGATCGTGCTCTGCGGAATATCGACAAACCACGGCGTCGAGAGCACTGCTAGGTTCGCATACGAGTACGGCTTCCAGCAGATATTTGTTGAGGACGCCATGTCATCGATGTCTGCCGAGATGCACAACGCAGCGATAAACATCGCGCTCAAGAGAATTGGAAGGGTCAGGAAGACCGATGAGATACTTGAGAGCATGCGTTAGTCGATCAACGTAGTAAGGAACGTCTATTTAAAGGCATCTTGCGTCGACTTGGTCTGCGATATTATGGCGACAGTTATGGGGCAGCCTTGCGATCGGGGTTCTACAGTAGAGATCGCAAGTAGCTCAACAAAAAAGGAGAGCGAAGACGTTGCAGGGCCGGCAGATTTGGATGTTGTTGCAAAGGCGCACAGAAACGAGTGGAAGGAGCTTTGTGAGAGAGCTGCGCCGGATTTTTTTGTAGCCAAAGAACATTCCAAAGAGTGGGAGAGGATCTGCGCAGAGGCGAAAGAAAGGGCACCTATCTTGCGCGGTGTACCGGGTTCGGAAAAGTCAAAGAAGTAATAAATACCTCTTTCCCGATTCTACTACGTGGCAAACGATAAGGACACTGACGAGATAGAGTTGAAAGAAGCGATGGAGCTTGTAAACTCGAATAGGTCAATATTTGTATGGATAGGAGGGTACACCACAACGCCCCTCGCCGACCTTCTCGAGATAGACGGGAGCAAGGTGGTCGAGGAGAGCCCATTTGAGCTTCTCGACAGGGCGGCCTACCCTGATGTTCTTAAGAGGTACGAGAGGCCGATATTCGTCTGCAACCACGGCATTACATCATACGAGCTTGTCAAAGAGCTCGCCAACATGGGCATAAAGGCGTACAGCCTTGCCGGCGGGATAGAGGGCATAAAGCAAAACGTTGGGTAAGCTTTATATTTAACAGCGTACAAGGAGTTATGTGAGAATATGGCTAAGCACTCGGACATACCGGACAGCAGGGTCCTTTTCATAATTACCTACCTGGTACTCTGGCTATCGGGGCTTCTCGTCTACCTTACCGAAGGCCAGACGAACAAGAGGCTAAGGTTCCACTCGCTGCAGGCGATGTTCCTGGGGATCATAACCTTCGTCATAGCCTTCATCCCGGTCATAAACATACTCGCATGGCCATTGTGGATCTTGGGGCTGATAATAGGCGCGATGGCCTACAATGGAAACGATGTTACAATTCCGATGATTGGCGACTACGCCAAGAAGGAGTCGAAATAGTGGTCACATGGCAGACAAGATAAGGTGCGCTCACATACTTGTTGAGAAGCTCTCTGTCGCGAACGACGTACGCGACAAGATAGTGAAGGGCGAGAGCTTTGCAAAGATGGCGGAGGCCTTCTCGCTTGACGGCACAAGGAAGAGGGGAGGGGACCTGGGCTTCTTCGGCCGCGGGGAGATGGTAAAGGAGTTTGAGCAGGCGGCCTTTGCGCTGCAGGTGGGGGAGCTGTCGCCTGTGGTTAGGACGCAGTTCGGCTACCACATCATCAAGCGGTTGGCTTAGCTGTTCGGTGCGGTTCCGGCCTTGGGAGAGGGCATGACGGCCGAGAGATCGGGTAGGAGAGATGCGGAGACCTTGAAGGCAAGGCAGAGGGGAATAGAGCCTGAGCTCAAGAGGCCCGGCGACCAAAAAGAGGTCTGGATAGAGCGCAGGCCGGCGGTGAGCCAGGCGGCACCGAAAGCGGACATTCCAAGAACCCCGCAATTGCGCACCGAGATCATCGTGGGAGAGCAGCAAAATATATCGGTAAGAAGGGTTATGCGCAGCCAAAAGGTAAGCGATGAGGCGGTCAGGGAGGCGTGGGCCAGGATGTGGAAGGAGCACCTGACGATACAGGAGACCGTATACAGGTGCGAGCTGCCCATCAACCCCGTAACCTTTGGCAAAAGGCTGAGGAGGCTGGAGCTGCCCACCTACTACAAAATTGGCGGTGCAAGAACCCCAAGAGAGAAGGGGGCGGCATAGTTTTTTATATCTGGAATCTCCAACTATTTGCACGATTATATGAGGAGAGCGGACCATCCACAATTGGAAGGCATTGGCAATGTCGAGGTGTACGCGCCCCCAGCCCTTAGAGGCGGAAGGCCTGCAAGTGCCCACAATAGCATACTGGATGAGAGGTGGGCCCTGCCCTTTGGAAGGCAGTCCTTGACAGAGCCAGCGATAGGAAGGTGGGGGCCGCCTGCGAACCTCTTGAGGGCGGATGCCGCTGCAGAAAAAGCAGAGCCGCAGAAGCCCATAGAGTTGGCGAAATTAACTGACGAGAGTGCGAAGGAAGCGCACCGCGTTGCTATGGAAGAGCACCTCACCGTACAGCAGGTCTGGCTAAAGTTCCACTTTGACTGCAGCGTTTGCTCGCTCTCATATAGATGGGACAAGCTGAAGCTGCGGACTTACTACAAAAGGCACGGGGTCGCCAGGGAGCAGGAAGTGTGATTCGCTTCTCTTCCAGAGCTCCAAAATATTAATAAGGTTCCTTGCAACTACTCATTGGATTTCGATGATAGAGGTAAGTGCGCTTAGGAAGCGCTACGGGGACGGGACGATAGCCCTCAACGGGGTCAGCTTCAAGCTTGACAAGAAGATAACATCGATAATTGGGAGGAACGGAGCTGGAAAGACGACCCTTCTCAGGATTCTCTCGACGCAGATGCTGCCGACTTCCGGGAAGGCATCGATAAACGGCCTCGACATAGTGAAGGATGCGCAATCGATAAGGAAGATCGCGGTCAGCATACCGCAGGAGTCGAAGCCGATAGATTACCTTACGGCAATGGATGACGTGCGGCTGTACCTCTCTGCGAGGGGCGTAGGGCTTAGGGAGGCGAGGGCCGCTGCAGAGAAGGCGCTCAAGAAGGTCGGCCTCTGGGAGGCGAGGGACAAGCTATCGTACGAGCTCTCCGGCGGAATGAAGAGGAAGATATTCGTTGCGATGGCCATCGCTGCAGATGCGGAGATAGTCTTCCTTGACGAGCCCACAACCGGCCTGGACCCTTTCTCGAGGGTGGAGGTGTGGTCCGCGATACGCGCCATAAAGGGCCAGGTCATACTGACAACGCATTACATGGAGGAGGCGCAGGCGCTTTCTGAAGACGTGCTGATGATAGACTCAGGAAAGATATTCGCGCATTCGACAGTCGAGCAGCTCCTCAAGCCGTTCAACGGCCTTGTAAGAATAGAGAGCCAGAGGAAGAGGAAATCGTCATACAAGGTCGGGACGACATGGATATCTTACGTTAAAAAGGGAGAGGCGAAGGGCTTTGTCGGGAAGGACGACATAATAAAACCAGTGACCCTTGACGACCTTTTCATAAAGAGGGGTGTTAACCTTGAATCTTAAGTTCATAACAGCGCACTCGTGGCTGACCGGCGCAGGCTCCCTCAGGTCCACCTGGCTCTACATGATCTCCAGCATCGGCTTCCCCCTCTCGCTGCTCTTTGTTGTAGGCGTCCTATCGGACGGCACGCTCCTGCCCTACGCACTTGTGGGCGGCCTGATATCGGTCGTTGCGACCAACGGGATAACCACCATGGCAGACCTCGGAATGTTCAAGTTCGAATACATGTACAAGGACCTGATAGTCGCCACAAAGACCTCTCCTATAGACTACATGCTTGGCGTCATGCTTGCCGACCTATTCTGGTCGGTGCCGAGCATAGTGATATACTTCGTGCTGGACATAGTCTTCGGCATACTCACCCCATACAGCTTCGTAATGACATTGGCAATAGCGGTCCTCGTGCTTCTCTCAACCGCATCGTTGGGCTTCCTTCTCACGAGCCTTGTGAAGCACCAGAGGTTCGTCTGGGCGATCACCTCGCTCCTCTCGCTGGCCATGATGATATTCCCGCCTACGTTCTACCCTTACAAGTACCTGCCAAAGACGATACTTTGGATACTTTCGATATCACCGACAACTCCAGCAGCCGTCCTGGAGCAAGGGGTGTTTGGACTCGCGCCGACGTTGTGGTACATGTTCCCGGTGCTCATAGCGGAAACGGTCGTCTTCTTCCTCATTGCAAAGTACCTGACCATATGGAGGGAGCGCTGAACTGAGAATCAGTGTGCGGAGACTATCTTTGCCCCGCACTTTGCGCAGAACTGCGCAGAGGCGACGTTCTTTGCGCCGCACTTGCTGCAGAATATGAATCCTCCGACCGAGCTGTCTATCTCCTTGGAGCGGCTCGGCCCCCTGGCCGACTCCCTCTCAGCCTCGTCCTGGGCGTGCTCCTGGGCCTCGACCCTCGCCTCTATCTTTGCGTTTAAAAAGTTTGCCAGGTCCTTCGCATCGCCGCCGTGCAGCCCGTATATCTCGCCTTCCTCCTTTCCATTCTTCAGCAGGCCCTTGTCTGTGTCGTATCCCTGCACCCTTATGAAGACGCTCGATGTTATGACGCCCTGCTCGAGCCTGACGCTCGTTATCGATCCGTAGGGTATCGACTCGTAGTCGTGCCTTATCCCGAGCATCTCCCTGTTCACTATTATTATG